>JBMDXI010000108.1:0-9085 GCA_048595075.1 Alphaproteobacteria bacterium | reverse complement strand
CAGCTGTCACCACTCCGCCTGGTGAATTAATATAGAAATTAATATCTTTCTTTGGATTTTCAGCTTCTAAAAACAGCAGCTGAGCACAGACTAAACTCGCCGTATGGTCGTTAACTTCTCCGATCAAAAAGATAATACGCTCTTTGAGTAACCGCGAATAAATATCATACGACCGTTCGCCACGGGCTGTTTGTTCCACCACCATGGGAATTAAAGTATTCATGGTAGTCTGTATTAAATCAGTCATCCTATACCTTTACTTCTTTTTCTTTTTTTCTTTCGAAGAGTGATCTTGAGAATCTTCTCTTATCTTTTGCAGCTCTTCTTTTGTTACTTCTTTTAGTGTTAGTTTAGCATTTTTTAGAATAAAGTCGATGACTTTATCTTCCAGCAAAGCTGCCCGCAGATAGGCAAGGGCATTTTGATTCGATTTATAGAAATCAATAACTTTCTTTTCCTCACCAGGATAAGCTTGCGCTTCTTTCAAAATAGCCCCACTTAAATCACGATTATCTACCTGAATTTTATGGTGATTAGCCAGCTCAGCAAGTACTAATCCTAATCTTACCCGACGATCGGCAATAGGTTGGTATTCGTCTTTCCAGTCAGCATATTTATTTTTACGATGCTTTTCTTGCTCTGCCTGGGGTAACCCGGCCTCTAATTGACGGCACATACCTTCAAATTCCAAGCGCGCCATTCGCGGAGGCACAGCAAACGAGTATTTCTTATCTAACGCATCTAAAACTTGTTGCTTCATTGTTTCTGCAACAACTTCCTTATGAGAATTTTCTACAATTCGTGTGTTTTCTACCTCTATCTCTTCCAAATTTTTAAAGCCTAGTTTTTTAGCCAGCTCCTCATCCATCTCAGGGGCAATACGCTGGCTAATTTCATTGATTTTTACTTTAAATTGAACCAACTGTCCTGCCAACTTAGCACTATGATAGTTTTCAGGGAAAGTTAACTTTAACGTTACCTCAGCCCCCGCTAGTTGATTTAACAACCCCTCTTCGAAGCCTGGAATAAAAGTGTTAGAACCTAACTCTAAGTCATAATTTTTTGCCGTTGCTTCGGGCAAAACCACTCCCTTTAAAGACCCTTCAAAATCGATGGTCGCAATGTCCCCTAACTGAGATTTATGATTAATGGCATAAGGCTCTTTTTTAGCCAGCGCTCGGGCCCGTATCTTGTTAAGACCCGCGATATCATCGGCGGTGATTTTGATTTTATAGTCAGCAAATTCTAAAGACTTTACATCGACAAGATCAATCTCAGGCATAATTTCAAAATGGAGACGATAGCTAAAATCTTTCCCTGCCTCATAATCCTTTTCGATATGGTAATGGGGCGCCGCAGCAGTTCTTATTTTTCTTTGGCTCAAGAATTCTTCTGAGACATACCCTAAAACATCTGACAGAGTATCATTGATGATTTCCTGACCATAGCGCTGCTCAATTAAAGAAAGAGGGGCTTTTCCTGGGCGAAACCCTGGCAAAGAAACGGCAGCAGCTTTTGCCTTCAGCGCTTGCTGTATTTTTTCATCAATAAAGGTATGGGCTATAGTAATTTCAAATTCTTGTTCTAATCCGTTAGAGCGGGTTTCAGTGGTATGGCGAATATATGATGTCATTTCTCTTGTTCTCTTTCTTTAAGCAAAAGTCTTGAAGTGGTGCGGGTGGAGGGACTTGAACCCCCACAGCGTGAGCCGCTAGAACCTAAATCTAGTGTGTCTACCAATTTCACCACACCCGCATGAGATACCCCTCTCTTAGAGGGATTTCATTTTTTGTCTTACTTTGTTAAAGCGATTTTCTATGCTTTCGTCAAGAGTTACTTCAAGAAAAATATTATTTCCTTTATCGAGACGGCTATTAATTTGTGCATTTTCATACAGCCACGCCAGTAAAGCCCCTTGATGCGCTTCCAGTTTTATTTTAATAGTGCGATGAGAATGTGCAAGCAAATAAGCTATTTTTTCCAACAAAATAGTGCAATTTAACCCTGTCGTGGCAGAAATAGCCACATAATTTTTTGATTTATCCGCCCGCGTTGTAAAGTATTCGCTCTGCTCCGCCGTTAAACAGTCTATTTTGTTATAGACAATGATGATTTTAGGATTTTTATAAGTTTCGATTCCTAAACTTTCTAATACTTGATTAACATCTTTTTCTTGCGCCAAATACTCAGGATGAGACACATCTTGTACGTGTAAGATAATGTCTGCTGCCGTTACTTCCTCTAAAGTTGCACGGAAAGCTGTGACTAACTGGGTCGGCAAATCTGAAATAAATCCTACAGTGTCCGACAAAATAGCTGTTTTGCCTGAGGGTAATTTAATGCTCCGCAAGGTGGGGTCTAACGTAGCAAATAACTTGTTTTCAGCAAGGACACTTGCCCCCGATAAGCGATTAAATAGCGTAGATTTTCCTGCATTTGTGTACCCTACTAAAGCAACCACAGGATGAGATTTTTGGCGGGCTTTCCGATGGAGTGTACGTGTTTTTCTGACTTGCTCTAAAGCTTTTTTAATATTAGCAATACGGGTTTCTAGCATCCGTCGATCTAGTTCTAATTGGGATTCTCCTGGCCCCCCTACGAAGCCAAATCCCCCACGTTGGCGCTCTAAATGCGTCCATGATCTGACCAGACGACTGCGTTGATAAGTCAGCGCTGCTAGCTCTACTTGAAGAGCGCCTTCCCGTGTATGCGCCCGCGCCCCAAATATCTCTAGTATTAAATGGGTACGATCAATAACCTTTACCTTCCAATGTTTTTCTAAATTACGCTGTTGAACAGGCCCTAACGCTGCATTAATTATGACTAAATCTATCTTAAAAGACCCAATTAAGCCCCCAATACGGTCAACCGTCCCTTTTCCCAAAAAAGTAGAAGGTTGAATTTTAGGCAAATTAATAATTTCGGCGCCTATAACCTCTAAATCAATGGATTGCGCTAAGTTTTCAAGTTCTGCAAGCTTTCCTTCTGCTGTTCTACTTTCTAAAGTAATTATCTCTTTGAGCCCTACTGAGGGATGAATAAGATAGGTTTTTGTCATGAGGGGAGTATATCAATTATATAAAGCAAAGTACACGGGCGAACTTACAAAATCTGTTGACTTAACGTTATATTGAAGTAACTATAAAATATAGAAAAACTTACAGGGAAGGCTATACATGAAAAAACATTCTTATTGGTTGTATATAGTGGCAATCGGCATTTTTGCCTTAGCATCAAAAAGTATGGCGGGCTCGATGTCCTCTAATAACAACGCAATTGTACCCTACGTTCCTCCTGCGAATAATGCAATTGTACCCTACGTGCCCCCTGCAAGTAATGCCCCTATCCCTCTGGGCCCTCCCCCTGCTTATGATCAACAAACTCAATCGCCTCCTCCTTATCAAGCACAGCCTCCAAAAAGAGCGCAGTATTACCAATCTACCCAACAGCGTAGCGGCAAATGCCTTTTTTATGCGGGACGCGCAGCTTCTATTTGTAAACGCCCCAAAGGGTTTTATAAATATAGAGAGATGGGCTGTATCGATGACGTATCAAGCGCCAGTAATTGTATCATCAGCTTTTGTACTTATAACTGCTTAGATGGCAGAACTGTCAGCTCCCCCAGTAGTACATGCCCTGCCGATGGTTCAGAGCTGAAAAACACCTGTTTAGAGATGTGTAAGAATGTAAACTTAGGAAACTCATTTCTTCAAGATGCCATGGCCGACTGTTTAGGCAAACAAAATGTCCTAGAATCACAAGCGGCTATCAACAATGAATCGTTGCGGGCCCAAACCCAAAGTTATGACAGACAAATGAATAAGCAAAGTGCGAATGCTGTTTCTGTAGCTCAAAAACTTATACGAGACCTTAATTCTCTCTCTCGGGCACGATTAAATCAGTTAAGGAACTTAGGGAATACCCCCCAGGAAATCAATCGGAGTAACGACATGCTCTTGAACACCACTAGCACCATGATTGAAATAACCAAGAACATTTATCGGGGAATTCCCCAAATGACTCAACAAGATTCTAGCCGTGTAAAAGATGCTATCAAGAAAAGTTGGTTTGGCTCTAATGCAGCTATGAAGGAATATCTAGACCTCATTGGAAATTTGCAAAGAAGCCTGGGTACTTACAGCCAAATTTATGCCACTTTACCCATGGATAGAGATTTTCTCGACCCCAATGAAATAAGGTAGCCAGACGAATAGGAGAAAGGGAAAGCCTCCCCTTGTTTTTTAAAGAGCTAAATTTTGTTTAAAAATCCTCTTGAGGTGCAAAAAAATTTTGGGTATAAGTCAGTACTCTTTAAAATCTTAAAAGAGCTAAACTAAAGCTAATAGAAAAATGCTAATAGATTCTATTACACTTTCGATACCCAGTTAGAATTGAGGAAAAAATGAATAAATTATTAAAAGTAAAAATAGCGGGACTTCTTTTTTGTACAGGAATTTTATTAGATACATTCGAAGTACAGGCAGCAGCTCAAGACCCCCGTTTAGAGAGAGAAAATAAAGCTGCAGTTGCTCAAGCCCCTGAAAATATTCCTCAAGAATTTCTTGACGACGTTAAGACTGTAGTGAAAAAATTAAATGAAAACGGACACGATCTACAAGTTCTCACACCACAGGAAATTAGTAAACTTACTATAGCAACTCTTTTAGAGTCTCTAGGCTATATTTCTAAAGAGCAAGAAATAGTAGCGGATCGTCGGGCCCCTAATGGTTTTAATATTCATGATACTGCGTGGATTGCTGAAAGGTTTTTTGGTCCCTTTACTGTACCCCTATCTATGGAGCGCGTTGTGGATAAAGCAAAATTTAGGATGGGATTTGCTCTTTATACATTTTTTCAAACAAATTTATCGGCTTCATCAGACATCTCAAAAGAAGTTTTAGGGGAGCTAAAGAAATTTACCTGGCAGGCTGGATGGCTAAGAGAAAGACTTTCCTCAAATGATCTCTATGATAAGAAAGAGGTTATTTTACTATATAATATAGGGGCTTACTTATCACATATCACTTTTATGAATGAACGCCTGCAATTAGATATTCAAAAGACAAATACAACTTTGGAAACTACAAAAGCCGAAATAGAAGTCACCAAGCAATTGTATCAGCAAAAATTGGGTGAGATAGAAGCACAATTACTGGCTGTAATAACTGAGAGAGATAATTACAAGAGGGAAATTCAAGACAAAAGTTTGGTCTATGAAAATTTGGAAAACCGACTTAAGGAGGAAAGTTTAGAAAATTCTACAAATAAATCTAAATTAGAGATAGCAAACCAAGAGTCGTTTGTGTTTAAAAAGCGATATCTTGAAGTAAGGAAAGAGATTGAAAATGAAAAAACGAATACGAAAGCAAAAGAGGTAGAATTTACTCAAGCAATCGCTCGGATTAGAGAAGAATTAGCAAAAAAAACACATGAAATAGCAGAACAAACCTTATTGTTGGAGCGCACCAAAGAATCTCTTACTACTCAAAAAGGAAAAGAGTTAGATTTAAGGGCACAACTTAAGGCTCAAGTAGAGAAAAATGAGGCTGCGGAATCTAAATTGGTCCAACAAAATGCACTGATGGCTTCTTTGCAAGAAAAGCTAAATACCCTTACAGCCAGGGAGAGCAGGTTTAACGAGAAAATAACCCAATTAAACAGGAAGGTAGAAGAAGCAAAAGTGCTCTTTGAAGAGAAAGAAAAGGCGTATAAAAAGAAAGAAGAAGACTATGAAGATACTCTACACAAAGTTTGCGAAGAGTTTGTAAAAATGGATACTCGAGTTAAAGAGACAGAGAAAGAGTTGGGAATTCAAGCAGCGGAAATCGAGGCCAAAGGTGCACAAATATCTGATTTGAATAAAGAAAATAGTAAATTAATTTTCAAAAATAAGGAATTAAATGAGACCAGTGTAAATAAATCAATAGTTGAGAGGTTAGAAAAAGAAATAGCAAAGTTACAAACCCAACTAGCCTCTACTATCGCAAAACAATTAATTGACACTCAAAATTTCACTACCACTACAACGCAATTCAAAGAAACAAATAAACGCCTTACCACTACGATCCAGGAATTAGAAAAGGAAAATACACGTTTAAGAAGTGAGCTAGCTACCCCGAAAAAATAAAGAGCTCACCGCGTAGAAAGAATTTTAACCTTCTTGACCCTAAAAAAACCAGGAGACACCAATTTCCTGGTTTTTTTATAGCCTATAAAATGCGCAGGACTATAGCTAAATCAATTTAAAGTGAAGTATAAAATAGAGAGTTCAATTACCCCGTAGTGATTCCCCCGTGCTCGACACGGGGGTCTATAACCCTATATCTACAGCCATGTTGCTGATTATTTTATGGACTCTCGGGTCGGAGCCCGAGAGAATCACGAGGGGGGTTATGACGGTAACTGAGTCCTGTTTTGGGCTCATTTTATATGCCCTTCACTATATAGCTAAATTCATTTAAATAAAGTGAGTATAAAATAGAGAGTTCAATTACCCCGCAGTGTTTCCCCCGTGCTCGACACGCGGGTCTATAACCCTATAGCCACAGCCATGTTGCTGACTATTTATGGACTCTCGGGTCGGAGCCCGAGAGAATCACGAGGGGGGTTCTTATGCTCACTTTAAATTGATTTAGCAATAATCAGCAATACCGTGCAGGAGCAGAAGAGAAGTGATTTTTTCTTTCAAATCTTTTAAGAATTTTCGATGCAAACCTTTATAGGTTTGCCCATGCGTATGGTGGGTTGCCATGCTTTCTCCTACTAAAAGACCGCTCTTTGTTTCTTTAACCGCTAGCTCTTTTCGACAAAAATCATGATTAAGAAGATTGCCTAGATCTTTCTCATCCAAATTACTTCTGGCCCTAAAAAGCTTATCTAATAAATCTTTTTTAGCCCTCACGAAGTCCCTGGCAGATACAGCAGGAGAGTCTTCCTCTGCTAAGAGAGACTCTGTTGTACTACGCTGTGCTCCTTGTGATCTTTTGTATTCCCTAAGCTTTTTTATATTGCCCTTCAATTGATCTACTTTTTCATCTGCTGAAAACTTGATGGATGTAGGGTCGAGGAAGTTGATTTCATACTCATTCTCTAAGCCTTCTTCGACTGGGTCTCCTATCATCTCTATAGGATTACTCTGAATTTCTAAGGAAGAGCTAGAGCCGTCCATTTTTATGTTACTTAATCCTTCATCGAGCATACGTTCCAAAGCTTCAACGTCTGTATCTGATTCTGTTTTTTTTAGAGAAGATTCTTTCAAAATTTCAAGGAACCTAGATGCCTCTGGAACGGCTTGAGAAGATATTTCCAGGAGCGTCTGAATTTCTTCATAGGGAGGATTTTCCAGAAGCATTAAAAGTCTTGCTTTTAAGAATTGATGCTGAGGATACTGCATGTTTAAAGCTTCTATATAGGGTATAATATGTTGAAACGATAACTTCAATTTTTTACTATGACCCAATTTTTGACTTTCTAAAAAGAGCGCGATTAAATAACGCTTGGCTTGTTTTTTGACCCAAAAAGGAGCAGTTTTGCTCTCAAGAATTTCTCTAAGATTCTCGACAGATTTTTTTGCATCTGATAGCTTTTTATATTTCTCGTACTTCTTAAAATAAGCAATTCCAAAACTAGTTTTGGGGAAATTTATTAAATCTTTAAAAGGGGCTATTTCTAAGTATTGAAAACCTTTTTCCATATCCTGATCATCTTTGGTGTTAAAGAACTTTATAAGATATAAAAAACCCATATTAAGTTGATTGTTTGCTTGCTCCATAATCTTAAAAGTTTTTTTGAAATATTTTTCACACTCGGAGGCGGGATATTTATCGAACATATAATCATATCTGGCAATATATAGATTCCCTAAAAAATATGAATTATATTCATTTTCTGGTATAAATTTTTGCATGTCCTTGACAGCAGTTAAAGCCCGATCATAATCCCCTTCATCATAAGTATTTTTATATCGGCTCTCAAACAGTAAAGCTTTACCTTCTAAGGCTGGAGTGTACTTAAAATTTTTCCAGCACTCTTCAAAACAAGTTTTAGCCTCATCAAACACCTTACTGCTTTCTTCTTTCGTTAAAGCTTCTGAACTATTGTATTTCTGTTCCAAAATTTTCCCTAATACCCAAAGAGGTTCTGCTATAGGAGGAGTAACTTCATTGACAGCTCTTCTAGCATAGGCAAGAGATGTTTCAAGGTCCTTTGCAACCTCTTCAAATCTATATCTACTTAAAAAAAGAAAACCTAGGTCAGCTAAAGCATATTTCTCCGATTGTGAAACTAATTCTAGTATCTTACGACTTCTTTCAAAATATTCTAATTCCCCAGTTTGCATATATCTGTGGCAAAAGGTCTCTCCAAAGCTATAATTAAAAGATCGGGGAGTTTGTTCATTCAAAAGTGGTACATATTTTATAAAAGCCTTAAAATCTTCCTCCCTTTTATGAAGTTTATATTCTAAAGAGAATAGAAGGGCCAAATTATAATAAGAATCTTCTTTTAGATCTGGACGATATTTCGCTATTCGATCATAGCGCTCAAAAGCTTCTTTAAAGTCTTCTCTACGGTGAGATCCGTCTAATAAATACCTTTTAAGATGAAACTCAGCCCTATCTGCATATTTATGGGGAACTTCTTGAGCAGAAAAACTATCCAAACTAAAAAAAATAAATACTGCTAAGTAAATTTTCTTCATCATAATAGGGGACCTTTCTTTGTTTCTAATAACTAGCTCAGATATAAAAGAGCTCTAGTTATATAGTACTTCCAATTCTAGTTTTCAAGCTCCTTAAGAAAATGTTTAGGAAAAGAGGCTACCGTTGACCCTCAAAGAAATTTTTCTAGCTAATAAATACCACAAGAAAGACTCAAAATGAAAGCTAAAAGATGATGAGAAATAAGAAAAAATTAAGCTTTCAGTCTTGATCTCCATAGAAGCAACATGTATAAATATCTTAATGAAAAATATATATCTTTTTATATGGACTGTTTTCCTTCTTGTTTTAGCAGGATGCCAATCCGATTCCGATGATAAATATGTTGAAAAACCAGCTTTAGAGCTTTATCAGGTAGGATTGGATCA
>JBMDXI010000107.1:0-1774 GCA_048595075.1 Alphaproteobacteria bacterium | reverse complement strand
AGTTTATATATCCATGATGGAGTGAGAGATTATAAAACACGACGGGCATTTTATCTGTTGATGTATTTATGGCCAACTGCAACCCCACAAGAAATTAAAGAAAATTTTCAAGCTCTTGAAAATTATGTAAAAGAAAGCGGCAACAGCCTGGCTCTAAGAATATTAAAAGGTGGGCTAGATAATGTCAAACCACTCGGCGTTCAAAGTTTACTCAGGGGAACTGGACTTGTCTTATATGGGACACGTGTCACACCAAAGACCCTTTTAGCGCACTTATGGCATTTTATCACTGTAGATTTACAAAAAGTAGATCCAAAAGAAGCTGAGCTTGGAAAAGAAGATATCATAAAGGGCTTGGGAGAGGCGATGAGAGGTGAAAACGAAGTTGCTTGTGATGAGGGTAAATACCAACACTTAGGAATTCGTATATTGCAAGGAAGGCTACAAGGTGTACAAATTGACTCGGGAATACATATTCCAGATAAAGCTGTTTTGGTGACCCCTCCTGCACTGGATAAGAAACAAGACATGCAAAATACCATCCCCCCATCGGGTCACGAGAACGTTCGAGATTTGAGACTTATTCAAAAATATCTCAAAGGATTACATGAAAGTTGGCAAGCACGCAGCCCTTCTTCAGCTGCTGAAATATTGACAGACACATTTACCTACGTTACTCGTTTGGCTCATGGAAAAGTGGGCACTTATGCAAACCAACATATTTTTTTATCTCCGCGAGACCTAGCGTTTTATCTAATGTTTGGCCTTGGCTTTCAAAAAGAAGATGGAACGCTAACAGAAAATAGTATCGGTAACGGCGTGCTACTTTATACTGATGATGATTTGGATAAAATCGCAGAAGCTTATCTTCAAGAAAATATGGACCTTGAAATAAAAATTATTCGGGACATCCAAGAGGAGGAAAAGAATTTCCTTAAAGCGAGGCTTTTGAAAGAAGAACAAGATCGCAACTATAAACATTCTTTGGAAAAAGATCAGGCCCGAAAAGATACGAGGGTAGAAGAGGCAAGGGGAGAAGTTGATATAAAAGAAAGAAGAGAAAAAGCCGCAAGCGCTGCAGAGAAAAGACTTGCTCAAGAGCTGGATGAAAACTTTACAGATAAGCAGTTCAGTAGCCAAAAGAATCTAAATAATGACTTTGAAGATGACCATGTGAACAAAATAAAGAAGAAGGGATAATTAAAAAGGGGGACTTTTGAAATTGGACTTGAATAGAAAAACCGAGCGTTAATCACAAAAAAAGCTCGAATAGATATGAAACGGAAATGAAGAAGTGAAAGAGGGCGCCTGTACCGAAAGACATGATGCACTTATAAGAACAGCTATCAGAAGAGCTGAGCCTTATAGCAGAAGGATTGAGAGTTTATGAAGATGTATAGTTATTGCACTTCAGTTAAGAGCCTTTTGATTAATACATTCTTTTTCCTCATCTCACAGGGGGATAGGATATATACAAAATCTATCCTTGCAATCTGAAAACGTCTTAGGTACCCTGGAAGTAGATTTCTTTAAAAGAGAGAGCAAGATGGAAAATACCTCTATAGAAGTTATTGCAGAACCTACCTATTTGGAAAATGAATCGGAACCCCATGCAGGGCAATTCGTGTGGGCTTATCAGATTACTATTTTAAATCGCAGCGATGAAGCTGTAAAATTAAGGCGTCGCCATTGGAAAATTACCGATTCCAGCGGCAGTATTCATGAAATTAAAGGGAAGGGTGTCATCGGCATAGAGCCCATCCTTAAGCCAGGA
>JBMDXI010000106.1:0-2257 GCA_048595075.1 Alphaproteobacteria bacterium | reverse complement strand
ATCCATAATGCCGCCTTCATTGACTAAATCATCATTGACGCTTTGAATAAAACAGGCATGAGGTTGAGGACGTTCATAAGAGCTAGTCGCTTTTACAACTTTTTTAGTACGAGGGTCTACATAATAGTGTCCCTGTGCAGGACCATCAATGCCATAGGCCCAATTAAGCCCTGTATTAAACCATTGGGGCGAATTGGGTGCCGCTATCTGTTGACACAGCATATAACACATTTCATCAAAATAAGTGCGCGCATCCTCTTCTGAAGAGAAATATCCTTCTTTCCAACCCCAGTAAGTCCAGGTGCCCGCAAGACGGTTGAATACTTGTTTAGCCGACGTTTCTCCTATCAAGCGCTCTTCTTTAGGGAGTTTTTCAAGGGCCTCAACATCAGCAACCGATTTGTAAAGCCAGGCAGGAACATCTTTTTCAGCTACAGGCTTTAAAATGGCAGGAACGCCTGCTTTTCTAAAATATTTCTGTGCAAGTACGTCGGAGGCTACTTGTGACCAGTTTTCTGGTACTTCTATATTTTTTGCTTGAAAAACGATGGTTCCATCTGGGTCTTTAATTTCGCAAGATGTTTTTTTAAAGGCAATTCCTTCATAGGGAGATTGCCCAGATTTAGTAAAGTAGCGCTGTATGTGCACGAAGCCCTCCAAAAATTCAGTATGTTACGTCTTAAATTCCCAGTTAAACTAGATATAGTGGTTTTTATGTACTTTATCCCCTACATCTTGTTTTAAGATATGGGGGATTTTTCTCTATCGCAAGTATATTTTTTTCATTTTTTTTAAAAATTTTTCTTGAAATTCTTTGAAGCTTATGTCTGATGTGAAATATGCATGGATATTTGACATCAGGCATGACCTTTATTAAAAAAATTTTGGGGTTGTGCATAAAAGTAGGCCAAGACCCTTATGGTAATAGATATTATCAGGAACGATATTTTTTTCTCAGTAGAAAAAGATACCCCAAGCGGTGGGTACTTTATAAAGGGCAAGCTGAGGGATCAAAGGTGCCTGCTGATTGGCATGGGTGGCTTCATTATACCACTGACCATGAACCATCAAGACAAAGAAAGCCTTATGCTTGGGAAAAACCCTCTTTACCCAATTTATCAGGCACACCCTATGCCTATAAAGGAAAACGTCCTTTAAATGTAAAATTTTTATACAAAACTTGGACAGATAAATAAATCTATGTCAAAATACAATAATTTGAAGGAGCCATTAAAAAATGCGCGAACATATCACTGAAACGATTGTAGGGGCTCTCGTCCTTATTATTTCTGCGTTCCTCTTAGCTTACGCTTACGTAAGTACCCGCAACGAGGATAAGCAGGGATATAACTTAATTGTAAAATTTGACCGTGCTGATGGCCTTGTGGAAGGAAGCGACGTAAAGGTAAGCGGAATCCGTATAGGAATAGTTGAAAAGCTTCAATTAGACCCGATAAAATACTTAGCCGTTGCAACATTGAAAGTTGATCCTTCAGTAAAATTGCCTGTGGATTCATCAGCCTCTATTGTTAGTGAAAGCTTGTTGGGGGGGAAATATATTGCCCTTGTTCCAGGGGGCGCAGATGAAATGCTAAAGCCCGGCGAAGATGTTAAATTTGCTCAATCTTCTATTATTTTAGAAAACCTTATTGGTCAGCTGATCTTCAGTAATAAGCAAAAAGAAGAAGAAACTCATCGCAAAAAATCCCCAGATACGGTGAATGCTTAAACAAAGGATATTTCTTTATAGTAGCCTGGGCCTATTCTTAATATGCTTAGGGGAAAAAGCAACATCTGAAGAACTGCGACCTTCTGCAAAAGGGGCTGTTGTCAGCGTTTTAGATAAAACTTTTGGGAAGACTCACCAAATAGAGATTCCAGTTGGGGAATCAAAAGTGGATGATACCCTTAGAATAATAGTACATCGATGTGAAGTCCAAAAAGAAATTGCGCCTTTAGAAACCAAAGCATTTCTGGAAATATGGGAGCAAAAATCCGGTCTATCGCCTAAGATGATTTTTAGTGGATGGCTTTTCTCCCAAAATCCTGCTGCCTCTACCCTTGATCACCCGCAGTATGATGTGTGGGTTGATGCCTGCTATTAAGATTTTATAGCTAATCCATTGTAAAGTGAGTACAACATTGAGGGTAATTTAACCCGAACTATGGATAAGGGGTGGAGGGAAGTGTTGAAAAAGCTTGATATTTGAAAGGAACACGGTAAGAATCCTCAAAAAAAACCAATTCAAGGAGGATT
>JBMDXI010000105.1:0-8910 GCA_048595075.1 Alphaproteobacteria bacterium | reverse complement strand
GCTTTTCTAAAGCAGCTCCAAAGGCTTTAGCCGCTTTTTGGCGGGTTTCTTCATTTTTATCCGTCATCATATTGATGATTTGACTTGTGTCCAATTCTTTTCCATCTACCATACAACGAAGGCGAGAAAATGTTTCATCATAAAGGCGCACCCAATTGCTCGACGAAGCTAACGCTTTTTCATGGAGAATTTTCTCCATGTCCTTAGGCAACTGGTGGTCTTTGAAAATACGTATTTGGGCAAGCCATGGTTTATAATGATTTAATTTTTCATGGATAGTTAAAAACTGATCTAATTTTTTCTGATCAATTTCGTTGAGTTCTAATGTAAAAAATAGAAAATTGGTAGAGAGGTCTGAGACTTTTTCTTTGATGCGTTGATAGAACAGGGCTCCTTCTTGGTTGCTCATATCTTGGGCAAATACAAGCCCCGCAAAGCTGGCAGGACGCCCTAGCTTTTCATTAATTTTTTCATAAGTGCGAATGGCTTCTGCCAATTGATCAGCTGACAAGGACAAAACTTTCCCTTCGTATTGGTGGGCAAATTTTTGGATTTCTTTTTCTGCTGTCGCTAAATCTTGGGCAATCTGGGGGTCATTTATACCTTTATATAAATCAGTCAAATTCCAGGAAGGTGTAGTTGTCATGTTAATGTTCTCTTATTCTATAAATCTATTCCCTGTAATTTTGCATAATATGTTTTAAGGTGCAATAAAAAACCACAGGGTATGCCTGTGGTTTATAATGGTCGAGATAATATTAATTTTTTAGTTAGCATTTCCCTCTGTATCACGTGAATCGACAGGAGTTAGCTTAAATTTCATCTTTTTTTCAGTTATTCCGAAAACTTTTCCTTGGAGCCTATTAAGTTGTTTTTTCATTTTTTGAAGTTTTGTTTTTTTAGGAGGAGTAATTCCCTCGTCTGTAATAGACTGACTCGTTTCTTTATATCTGTCTAAGATTTCCTTAACATTTTCGTAGTTTGCGGCTTCTTTTACCTCCTTTAAAGCTTTAGGCCATGTTTCCCCTTCTGTGTTACAGTTTTTTAACACTTTTTCGCCGCAAATTCCTTTTTCCACCAAAAACTTGCACATAGTGGCATTTTCTTCCCCATAATTGCGTCCATCCTTTTCTTCTTTTGTGCATTCACGTGCATTGCATATACGACTGCAGGCTCCTGTTTTTGATTTTTTTAATCTCTTGCAGGCGGTCATACCTTTTGTAACACTCTCGCCAGAATCAGAGGGCCTGCAAGCTTTTTCTATCAATTTATTGTGACCGTTCTGCCATACAGCGACGGAGTATATGAAATAATTACCATTCCCCTTATATTGGTCAAAAGCCTCTTTCAGCATGAGATAGGTGATACAAAGTTTTACATCGTCTACCTCTCCGCGCGTTTTAGAGAACTTGCTCATAAATTTTTTTATGAAAGATTTAGATTTAGGTTTTTTAGGGGCGTTATCTTCACCGCGGTTGATTAAAGGGTCTTCCCCTGTATATACTGGGCCTTCGCTACCATAAGATTTCTGAGATATCATACCTGTGGAAGATATGAGGGCGATGTATATTAAAAAATGTAAAAAATGTTTTTTCACGAGCACTCTCCTGTTAAGTTATTATTTTTTTTATTCTTTGGCATATAGAGACAAAAATCAAGGAAATTTTTATGGTTGGTAGGGATTGCTGATTATGTTATCGTGCCTCATTATGATTCATAACACTTGGATGACCATTGCATTACAAGAGGCCAAATTAGCGGCCGAAAGAGGAGAAGTTCCCGTAGGCGCTGTTATTGTAGGCGCTGACAACAAAATTATTTCGCAAGCTGGTAACCGCACTATTGAAAGGCGAGACCCCACAGCCCATGCGGAACTTCTGGCTATTCGGGAAGCGTGTGAAAAAACTGCCTGGGAACGATTAATAGAATGTTCTTTGTATGTAACTTTAGAACCCTGTGCCATGTGTGCGGCAGCTATTTCTTTTGCGCGTATTCCAAATGTGTATTACGGTGCAACCGACCCTAAAGGAGGGGCTATTCACCACGGCCCCCGGTTCTATGAGCAACCAACGTGCCATCACCGTCCCCTTGTGGAAACTGGCTTTTTGGAAGAAGAGTGTTCGACTATTTTGAAGGATTTTTTTAAGAGGCTGCGGTCTAACTAATTCCTTACTCGGATAGCTGAATTCCTCTCACCCAGAAATCTTTACAATCTTCATGCGCCCTGTATGCCCTGAGATAATTTCCACATCTTTTTTCTTAACGCCATAATGGTCAGCAATGATTTCGATCACTTTTTTATTAGCACGGCCGTCTTCAGGGGGTTGTGTCGTCTTCACTTTCAGTGTTTTTTCTTGAAATAAATTGACCTCTTCTGCGACCACAGCATCTTGTTTTGCATTGGGGATGACTTTGACGCTAATGATGAGAGGGAACATGGGGAAGGCTTCTAGTCCGCGCCGGCAGCTTATGGAAAGAACTTTCTTCACCGGGGTCAGCTTCTTGGGATGAAGCCCTGGATGCCAGGCCTGAAGAAGGCGGTGTGGCCTCATAAATATTGCTTTTGGGCCACAAAGCGTTGAAATGATCTTTCATTTGTTGAATAAGATACTCTAAATCATCTTTAGCTTTAGAAGTAATTTGGAGGCAATTTTCATAGTTAGTCGTACGAGCAGCGGGGGTCCAGTTAAAAGACCCTAAGATAGCATAGCTGGTTTCAGGGGTCGAAAATATAACCATTTTTTCGTGCATGGTGTGGGAAAGCCCTTGTGATTCTCCAAAGCTTTCTCCCAGAGTACGGACCTCTACATTAGACCAGGTGACCAGATTTTGAACTTCTGTTTGAAAAGTTTTATCCATGGATTGATGTGTGTCTATTAAAAGTCTGATTTTGCTTTTCTTTTTTGCCAGCTCTTTAAGCGCCTTCATGAACTTTTTATCTGTGAAAGTATACATTAAGATATCCACCGTAATCTCATGAGGTTTGGTATAAAGGTTTAGCTTTGTAAAACGCTCCTCAACGGCTTGGACGCATTGGGGAGAAGGATTTCTCATCGAAGGAATATTAGTCAGAAATTTTAATTGATCAGGGTTAAAAGCAACGGCCGTCGATACAGCCATCAACCCAACCATTATTCCCAGGACGTAAATAATTCTCATAGCTCTCCTCTCTCCTAATCTCTTGCGGGCTTGATTTTCTGTTCCATAGTTTCGTCAGGTGCCTCTCTCCGTGATTCCCCCGTGCTTGACACGGGGGCCCATGATAAACCTCCTTGCAACACGATATAACTTTAAGGCTATAGACCCCCGTGTCAAGCACGGGGGAATCGCATGGGGTGTTTCTCAATATTATCATCGTAAGTGTTTTCCCGAAAGGTGTCGAGCAAAAAAGACTTGAACTCTGCCCGCAGCTATGATTTGCTAAACAAAGGGGAGGGTATAGTGCCTAAGATATTATTATTTACCTTTTTGATTAACTTCTTATTCATAATAGGAACACCCTCCCCCGCTTGGGCAATGAAAGATAGTTTCCATTCTGATATCAGTAGTGACTATTCAGGGAGTGATTATTCTGAGGAAGATGATTACCCCGAGGGGACGGAAGAGTTAGAGGGAGATGAAATTCTTTCTGAAGAAGGAGATGAGGCACCTCATACGGTAGAAGATTTAAATATCGCAGATGAACGTAACCGAGAAAACAAAGCACCTTCTTCCCCGCCTGCACCCCCCCTGCAACCACAGCCTTCGTCCTCCCCAGGAAAAGCGTTCGTTGATTTTGAACCTGTTAACCTGGACAACGCTGGCCAACTGCGGAAAGAATTATATAGAAAGAGAGACCGTGCCAAATCAGAAAAAAATCGATTAGAAAGAGAAATTGATGAATCAAAAAGAAATATTAAGCGTTATGAAGAAAGCGAACAAAAGCCTGATCAGCGCACCCTTCAACACCTAGGCCAACTGGAAAGGGCTCGCTTAGTGCAAATGGCTGACATACACGCTGCTGAGTTAAAACTAAAACATATAGAAACAGCGTTTCAAGAGGCAGACCAAACCGTTGCCAAGGGGGCTGCAGCAGTGAAAGCGGGGAGAGGGGTCGTTCCCTTTACGTTGCCGAACCCTTTTCAAACCTTTAACCCACTCGAACCTCAGGCTCAGGCGCAACGTCAGCCGCAATCCCAATCTCAACGCTTTGCAGGGCGTCGATCCGGGGGACGCAATGACAGAAAATTTTCTGTCAATGACGAGGCTAATGAAAAGCTGAAGGAAATTATTCATCGTAGTTGGCGGGATTGGTATAAAAAAGAGTATAAGCCTTTTATGGTGGCGCCGCAGGTAGGCGCGGGGAAGGGAAAATACCATAAAAACCCTATCTTTTTTGATATTCAGGAAAAGCGATTTGGCATCACAAAATTCCAGAAAATGGGCTATAGCACATTGGCAGCTGCTTTCTATTGCAAGAATGAAAAACGGGCGAATGATTGGGTGCAGGTGTACGCCTTTGCCAAAAACAATTCTGGAGAAGGCACAATAGTTGTCGATCCCCCTGTCCAGTGTAAAAAATTCTTTAGCTATTTGTGTCGACAAGGGGCGTGCCAAACGCACCTGTGTGATCGGCGCGAAGAAATTGCGGCGGCGTGTGCCTTGTGCCGCGGGTTGTTTGGGGCGAACTCCCAGAATGATATAGCGGCGCGCCAATGCCAGAAAATGTATATAGATGCGCTGCAAATGGGCAAGTTTGATAGAGGGGGAGAGGTGCCACAACAAAGCACCAACGACATAGCCAACCCCTTTGCAATGGCCAATCCATTTGGGGACGCCCCCCCTGTGCCTTCGTCCCCTGTACGCTATGGCAATTCTTATATGCCCGCAACCCCTTATGGGCAGTTGCCTCCGTCTTATAGCTGGTCTAGCCCTCAACCCGTCTACGGAGGATGGTGATTATATATAGCTGGAAACTTATAAAGTGAAGTATAAAATAGAGAGTTCAATTACCCCGTAGTGATTCCCCCGTGCTCGACACGGGGGTCTATAACCCTATAGCTACAGCCATGTTGCTGATTATTTAATGGACTCTCGGGTCACGCCCGAGAGAATCACAGAGTAGGGATTTTTATACTCAAATTAAATGAATTTAGCTATAAAGAGACGAAACCCAAAAATTTCGCCTCCTCAGATACTTTTTTGATAAAAAATCCCCCGTGAGGAGAAAAATCTCCCCCATTTCAACTGGAACTTTAAAAAATAATGGTCTACGGTTTGCATGGTTTAATTTATTAACAATATACAAGGAGAGTAGCTATGAAAATAAAACTAACAATGGTGACTTTTGTAACAATGATATCTCTTAAGGGGATGGCTTCTTTTCACGACCTAGATGTCAGGGAAAAAATAACATCTACTTCAGATGCAGGTAAATGGCTTATTAGAAGATTTGAATCTTTTAGAGCTAATCGTTATCAAGATGGAAATGGAAATTGGACTATTGGGTATGGGCACCATATTATATCAGTACCTGTATCGGATGGGCCTGATGAACCAGATCCTGTGCTAGTTAAACTTCACATTAATCCTTTTAAAACTATTACTAAAGAACAAGGTACAGCTATTCTTGTAGAGGATATTATTCAACGTGCTCCAGTTAGACGGTGGACAAAGGATATTCCTTTATTTCAACATGAATACGATGCTTTAACTTCTTTCTGTTTTAATATTGGAGGAGGCCGTTTTAGGAATCCTGAAAAATGTGGAATTTTACCTGCCTTAGAAAATAAAAAATATAAGATGGCTGGAAAAATGCTTCTGGATTGGATGAAGGAAGATGGAAAGCTTTCAAGAGGGCTTGTGAAACGTCGTTGTGCAGAAATGATGGTGTTTTTTGACAAAAAACTTGATTATCGTTTAAGTATGGCCCCTACCTCAGTATTTAAAATAGATCTTCCGCGTCTTGATGAGTTTTGGGCGGAGTTTTTAGATGAAGAGTTACGAGCCGAAGCAGTTGGTATCTATGAAGGATATTCCGCTCGCGCAAATTAAAAATATCTAATGTAAAAAAGTGCAAGAAAATAAAATAGAAATTCTTGCACTTTTTTAGCCTTAAATTGAAATTTTCGAGTACTTTCCCTCTTCTTAAAATTAAATTTTTCTCTTCCCTCTCTTTTCTATCAAAGAACTTATTAAGAAACCCCAACACCTTACATCTAAAATTGAAATTTTAAGAGATATAATCTCTTGCAATTTTTATAGGTTAGGGTAGATTACGAAAACTCAAATTAAAGTTGTTATATACAAGGAGAAGGAAAAATGACATACGCATTCACCAACAAACTTCTAAAGATTTTAAGTATTGCTGCTGTCCTTACGTTAGGAGGCGCCCAGCAAGGATTCGCCGCTTATGCCCAAGAGGATGATGAGGGTGATCCTTTAGCCAGAATTGAAAGAAATGTGGTTGCTTTATACACTTCAACTGGTACTACAAATCCTCAGGCAATTTTAAAATATAACGTAGATACCCGAGCTATGGGGTGGGATATAACCACCTCTACAAGCTTTAAAGTAGGCACTAAAAGAGATGGAAGAAATTATAGGGTTACTATCGCTCAGCATCAAAATAGTTTGCTCAAAACATCTGCTGAAGAAATGGAAAGTTCTTCTCCTGTTCCTCTCAAAAGCTTAAGACCTATATTAAATAGCGGTTCCTCTTTAGGAGAGTATGTATCTAAACAAGAAATGATATCTTTTATAAAAAGAGAAGGCCTTGATACTGGCATGGATACAATTCCTGCAATCTTTAAAACAGCTTATGCTCAAGTGGAAGATAAGAGTATGTTTTTTGAGTTATTGGAGGCTTTTGTAGACCCTCGCCATACACAATTTGGTATTGCAGGAGGGCCTCTTTCTTCATTGTTAGCCCTTACTTTGAAGATAAAAAATCCTGAAATGCCTGTAAAATTGGTTGTTTTTGGTTATATGCCTGATTATACTCATGATTTTCTACACACTGTAGGCATAAATTATGAAAACTTTAGATCAGATAAAGAAGGATATCCAAAAATTTGTACTTGGTTTAAAAAGAAATTTTGTTGATTTTTTCAAGGTAGCTTTTACCCTCTTGGTTCCTCATAATCATCAAAATCTCCCTGATCATCATACTCATCATCCCTATCCCTATTGAAGCTGCTGCCAAAGCCTGATCGGCGGCCGACGTTCTTCTGGGCAGGTGGTTTTTTGATGGCGCAGAAGGAAGCGTTGGGGTTGGGGAAGCACTGTAACTGTTGGTTCAGGTAGGCATCCATCTCAGCGGCTTTTTGGAAGGCCAGGTCAAGGCCCCTCAACTGGTCGGGCAGATTGGTGAAAAAGCTAGAATTTCCCCTGATCAGGTTCGCATTAAAATCCCGATTGAGGGATTGTAACAGATTCCGCTTTTCCAGAATCCAGTCTTTCCCAATGGGGTCAGGGCCCAACCCGTCCATCTGACGTTTGACATCTTGGCTACGTTTGCTAACCACATCATTGATCAAATAGGGCATGTTGTTCTTCAGAACCGTCAGCTCTTGCAGCAGCACTTTCAGCTGAATAAACTTGAGCACCCATTGGGTACGCAGCGCATCCTGCTTTTGGGTGGCATTTAAATAGGGGGCGGCGGCCACCAGCGTCCCGTTGGAATCTTCAATATCCTTGTAAGCCGCGTCAAAGGACGCTTTTTGCTTCATCTTATCATACTTGCCCTTATTGCGCGCCCAATAGGCGATCACCTGGTTGGCCTGCGCCACGAGCGGAGATGTTTCTGCAGCATTTTGGGCGGACGTTGTTTGTTGCTGATACGTATAAGAAGGGGACAATAGGCCAGAACGTTGTGGGGGAGGCCCGCCGAAAAGCGGGGTGCTCTGCCCCTGTTGTTGAAGGACGGGCGAAAAAAACTGCCCGGCGGGTTGGCCACTACTACTGGTAGTTGTGTTGCTCCACCCCGCCACCCCTGCCTGGGCGGAAAATGACACCAGCAATCCCAACGCCGTGGTTGAGAAAAAAGTCCCGATTTTTCTGTTCATAATTTTACGCTCCCTTTGTTATTGTTGTAATAATCATAACAAAGAATAATTGCTTTTGAAAGAGGGTATGCGGTAGCCCCCCGTGTCGAGCACGGGGGAGTCGCTAGGGGGGCACAAAAGGAATACAGGGGAAATCACAAGGAGGTAATTGAGCTCTCTAATTTTCCCATGAGTGCTTTTTATGTGCTATCATATCCCTTAACATAACTATAATTTAAAAGGGCACATGACAAAACTTTCTCTTGCACAACGTCAGGCTATTGACCCCCAACTTTCTTGCTGGGTGGAGGCATCGGCTGGGACGGGTAAAACTAAAGTCTTGGTTGATCGGGTACTTGTTCTGTTGCTATGCGGGACAGAAGCTGGAAAGATATTGTGTCTGACGTTTACAAAAGCTGCCGCTGCAGAAATGCGCGAGCGTATTCAAGAAAGATTAGAGTTATGGTCACGGTGTAATGTTTATGAGCTTCGCCAAGAGCTGGCTTCTTTATTAGATAAGGACTTAGAGGATCAGCACCTAAAACGAGCGCGCTCTCTTTTTGGCATGATCATGAAAAAAGAAGAGGTCAAAATTCAAACCGTTCACGCCTTTTGTCAATTTTTGTTAAAGTCATTTCCCCTGGAAGCAGGTCTTATGCCCCACTTCCAGATTATGGGAGATCAGCAAATCCATCATATAAAAAAATCCATTTTTCAAGAAGTATTAAAGGCTGCTACGCCCGCAGAAATGGACTTGTTAGTTTCTTATGTCTCTTTATCGCAATTAGAAGATATTTTTCTGTATAATCAAGAATTTGCCGGTTCTGCTTTTTCTCCGCATCCGACGTCTCAATTATCTGACTATTTAATGCACTTATTAGGCGTT
>JBMDXI010000104.1:0-3783 GCA_048595075.1 Alphaproteobacteria bacterium | reverse complement strand
CTTTTTATGAAAGCTGGCGAGAACAAGAATATAAAGATTATGGCATCCAAGAGACATTTGTGCAGGATAATGTATCTATCAATACAAAAGATGTTTTGCGAGGCCTTCATTATCAAAAAAACCAAGGACAGCTAGTAACCGTAAGTTACGGTACTATATGGGATGCTGTAGTAGACATAAGAAAGTCTTCTCCTACTTTTGGGAAGTATTTTTCTATCGAATTATCGGATAGTAGACCTCAACAAATCTATATGCCCCCAGGTTTTGCTCATGGATTTTGCGTCCTAAGCAATGTAGCCATTGTTAATTATAAGTGTACACAGTATTATAACCCTGCAGAAGAAGGAGGAATTGTGTGGAATGATCCTCAATTAGGGATTAAATGGCCCGCCCAACATCCTATTATCTCTGAGAAAGATCAAGGATTTCCTGATTTAAAAAGTCTATAATAAAAGAGAAATTTATGAATTGTCGTATTTGCACCCATCCTACCTCTGCAGTTATTTCGTTTGGTAAAATGCCAATTGCAAATGGTTTTTTATTACCTAGTCAATTTGAGAACGAATACTTTTTTGAGCTTGCAACAGCTTTTTGTAACAACTGCAAAATGTTCCAATTAATAGATCAGCCAGATCCTCAAATGATGTTTCATGAGAACTATGCTTTCTTCTCGAGCACTTCTAAAAAAATGGCTATTCATTTTGAAAAAATGGCCCTCGGCTTTTTGGAAAAATTTTTACCTACCCCAACGGACTCTTTTGTTATAGAGCTAGGGAGTAACGATGGAATTATGTTGCGCCATTTTGCCCAAAGAAATATTAAACATTTAGGGGTAGAGCCATCAGTCAATGTAGCGAATGTTGCCCGCCAAAATGGCGTCAATTCAATTTCGGAATTTTTTGGGGAAGAAACAGCTTTAAAAATTAAAGAAGAATACGGCCAAGCTGATATTATTTCTGCAGCTAACGTTATGTGTCATATCCCCAATTTGGACTCGGTGGGCAGAGGGGTGAGCATGCTGTTGAAAGAGAAAGGGATTTTTGTTTTCGAAGACCCTTATCTGGGAGATATGATCCAAAAAACATCCTATGATCAAATATATGATGAGCATGTTTACATTTTTAGTATTCACTCTGTAAGCAATGCTTTTAAAGCTTATGGGTTGGAAGTGTTCCATGTGGAACCTCAAGTAACCCATGGGGGGTCTATGCGATATTATTTGTGTCGAAAGGGAGCTTATGATATTGAATCATCCGTACAAAAGCATTTGGCAATAGAAAATGATTTGGGTCTTTGTGATATGGAAACTTTTAAAAGATTTGCTCGTAACTGTGAGAAAAGCAAAAAAGATTTTGTCCAGCTGTTACAAAAATTAAAAAAAGAAGGCAAAAGAGTGGTGGGATATGCAGCCACCTCTAAAAGCACAACAGTACTTAATTACTGCCATATTGGGCCTGACCTTATTGAATATATTTGTGACACTACCCCCTTAAAACAGGGAAAGTTTAGCCCAGGTATGCATATTCCTATCCAGCCTTATGAGGAATTTAAAAAAGAGTATCCTGACTATGCTGTATTATTTGGATGGAATCATGCTCAAGAGATTTTTGAAAAAGAGCAGGCGTTTTTAGCCAGTGGAGGGCGATGGATTACATTCGTCTCTGAAGTAAAAGTATTAGATTTATAAATGAACAAAATATTTTGTGGTTATCCTCCAGCCCAATTTCTTTCTTATAAGGAAGAAATTTTGGCAGCTATTGAAAAAGTATGTGAAAAAGGCCCTTACATTTTAGGCCCTGAGGTCACAGCTTTTGAAGAAGAATTCGCTGCTTATCATGACCTAACCTATAGTGTGGGGGTGGGAAGTGGCACAGATGCTTTAGCCCTTACTCTCAAGGCCTTTGATATTGGATTGGGGGATGAGGTTATCACCGTTTCTCATACCGCGGTAGCAACAGCTGCTGCTATTGTGATGGCAGGAGCAACGCCTGTTCTGGTAGATATTGAAGAAGATTATTACACCATGGATCCCTCTAAAATAGAAGCAGCTATTACCCCCAAAACAAAAGCCATTATTCCTGTTCATATTTATGGTCAGCCTTGTGAGATGGATGCTATTTTATCTATTGCTAAAAAACATAATCTCCTAATTATTGAAGACTGTGCCCAAGCCCATGGCGCTACTTATAAGGGCCATAAAGTAGGGACTCTTGGAGATGCAGGCTGTTTTAGTTTTTACCCCACCAAAAACTTAGGCGCTATTGGCGATGGAGGTGGGGTGGTTACCAACAACAGAATGGTGGCTGAACGCCTTCGTCGTTTACGGCAATATGGATGGGATAAAGAGAGAGTCAGTCAAGAGCCAGGAGTCGTTTCAAGATTGGATGAACTACAAGCTGCCATTTTACGGGTAAAATTACGTTACTTAGATGCTGATAATGAAAGAAGAAGAAAGGTTGCTCAGGCTTACGAGCAGTTTTTAGGAGGAACAGGTTTAAAACTTCCCCCTATTCGACCTGAGTTTACCCATGTGTTTCACCTCTATGTAGTTAAATCAAAAAATAGAGACAGGGTAAAATCTATGCTAGCTCAGCATGGTATTGAGGCGGGTATCCACTACACTCATCCCGTTCATTATCACCCTGGCTATAAAGATAAGATTAAAATCAGCAGCGGTGGCTTAGAGGTGACTGAGAAAATTATTGCTGAAATTTTAAGTTTACCGATATATCCGGAAGTTGAGATAAACTTTTTGACAAAAAATCTTAACCAGTTGATTGAAAATAAATGAGAACAGTTCTTATCACAGGAGCTTCAGGTTTTTTTGGAAAAAGTCTTATCGATGCGTTAAAAAAAACTAAAAATGATCATGAATTTATATGTGTGTATCATACTAAAAGATATGACATTGAGGATACGCGCTTTTCCTGGATACAGGCCGACTTATTAAACCATACAACTCATCATAGTCTTATGCATACTCTCAATCCCACAGATTTTATTCACTTAGCATGGGACGTTCCTCCAGGTAATTTTTGGCATTCTCTTAAAAACGTTGATTGGTTATATGCATCGGTTTCGTTATTTAATGAATTTGGCAAGGTAGGGGGCAAGAAATTTATAGGAGCAGGTTCTTCCACAGAATATGATTGGACAGCTTCTATTTTAGATGAAGAAAATACGCCATTGAACCCCAGTACTTTATACGGAGAATGTAAAAAATCTTTGCATGCAATTATAGAAAAAATCCAACAACGAGACTATAAAGAAATCGCTCTCATTTGGGCTAGGATTGGGTATTTTTTTGGGCTGCAAGAACCTCCTCAGAAACTAATTACTAGAATTATCCACGCTATTATTACTCAAACACCGTTGAATTTGGTAGAAAAAGAAATCAGCCGTCCTTATGCCCATGTAAAATACGTGGGGGAGGCTTTAGCTCAAGCTATTTTATACGAAAAAGGAAATATGGTTTTTAATTTAAGTGGTACTACTTCTTATCCTTTAAAGGATATTGTTGACTTTATTGGGAAGCAATTAAGAAAACCTACTTCGACTATTTCGTATGGAACTTATAAAAGCCCCATAGAAGAACCTCGAGACCTAAAATTCAATACACATCATTTAGAAAAATTAATGGGTTCATCCATACCAGATACATTTTATAATGATTTAGAAGACATGCTTAGAAAAGTTAAACATGCAGAATATAACAGATCTACGACAGCTTGACTTTCCATCTCAGAGCAGCTCACACGCCACTCTCTCTATCTTCGAAGAAGG
>JBMDXI010000103.1:0-1897 GCA_048595075.1 Alphaproteobacteria bacterium | reverse complement strand
ATATAAAAAGAAAGTAATTGTCCTATAAAAAACAAATAAACTGGAAAACTTTTCATTTAAACTCCCTGTTTAAATTATAATTTTTATTATTTATTATAGTATTAAAAAAAATATTATTCAATATTAAATTAAATTCTAATCAGAATTGTTGTTTATAAGAAGATATTTATTTACAAAATGCTTGTTCAGTTAAGAAGATACGTCGAATGGTTTCGGGATCTAACGCTCCTGTCAAATGCTGGGGATAAAAATGCCGTTGAAAAGCTTTAATCACATCTGAAAAATTTTCTATGGGGGGCATCATATAGCCTATATCAGTTAGTGCTTTTTTAATGGAAGGTAAATTAGCATTTTTAGTAGTGGGTGCTTGAAAATCAGGCCAGATACCAATTTTATGCTGGGCTAAGTAAGCCCAATCAAATAACTCGCCGGGGTCTTTTTTGCGTAACGGGGCTACATCGGAATGACCCAAAATAAACTTGTTGGGAATAGGGAAACGCTGCTGAAGGCTGTGGATAAGCTCAACCAAAGCTTCCATTTGAGCCGAAGGAAAAGGAGCCAACCCATATTGATGCCCAGGATTGTCTAACTCAATCCCGATGGAATAGTCGTTAATAGACGTACGGTCTCCCCAAAAACTAACACCCGCATGGTAAGCTTTTTTTGTATCATCTACTAATTGATAGATGCTGCCATTTTTAGCAATCAAATAATGACTGCTAACTTTGGTCATGGGATCGCTTAAGCGCTCTAAAGCGCTTTCAGCATCTTTCATATCTGTATAATGAAGGATGATCATATCTATGGGCGCATTACGGTCAGCATAGTTGGGGGATGGGTAAGAAATTATTTTCATATTATAACTATACCGATAAGCATGGAATTTTTACAAGATTAATCAATTGACAAGACTGTTTTACTATGCAGAAATGGTACAGTATCACTGGTAATTATTAAATTTAAAGATAACATGAGCAGGGAATGTACGATGCATAAAAACAAATCATCTATTGCGACAGCGCTTCTGATGGCTTTAGCGGCTCAACCATCAGTACAGGCTGATTTGCCAGGTCCTACGCCTGCTCCGGATGTTTTTACGGCGCCAGGGTCTCCCATAGGAAGCAATCCTTTTGCACCTCAAGTTCCTGCTGCTTTATTACCGCCACCCCAATTTGAGAAATGTTATGGGGTTGCAGGAAAAGACCAAAATCACTGTGAATATGCGCCATTTGATGGAAGTAATTTGCATGGGGCAGGGCAGGCGAAGGCCTGTGACCCTGCGGCGTGGCGATGGGTGCCTGCAGGCTATTGTCGACGGATTGTGGTGGGAACTGATAAATCGGGAAAAATGCTCACTGGAACTCTGGCCCCCTCCTATGCGCGAGGATTTCCTGAAGTGTGCTCGCCTTTTGATCCTCAAAATGTGCCCCCTAATGATTCAGGGTTCTAATAATATTCCTTTCAAAGCGGGAATTGGGCTAAGGGCACCCCATGTTCAAGAAGTGCTTGATCAAAAGCCAGATATTTCTTGGTTTGAAATACATCCCGAAAATTTAAAAAGAGGGGCTGCGTTAAAGCAGATAGAGCAAGTGCGTCAACACTATCCCCTAAGTTTTCACGGGGTGGGGCTTTCTTTGGGAAGTCCTGAATTAAATATTAATCATTTAGAATTTTTAAAGAATCTTGTTGAACGTTTACAACCAGGGCTGGTGTCTGAACATTTGGCGTGGAACATTCACGATGGTATTTATTTTAATGATTTTCTTCCCTTGCCCTATACAGAAGAATCTCTCGCTATTGTGGTAAAGAACATTCAGAAAACACAAGATTTTTTAGGACGCCAATTATTGGTCGAAAACCCATCCACCTATATGGAATTTAAGCACTCTACTATCTC
>JBMDXI010000102.1:0-10960 GCA_048595075.1 Alphaproteobacteria bacterium | reverse complement strand
AAGTTAGACAAGCTGGAAGGAATATTATTGACCCATGGTCATGAAGATCATATAGGGGCCCTTCCCTATTTATGGGAAAAATTGGGTAAGCCTCTTTTATACGCCACTCCTTTTACTTTGGAAATGATTCGTAAAAAGTTAAAAGAAACTAACTTTGATTTTGAGGGTTCTCTCAAAGAAATATCGCTGGAAGGATCACAACAAATTGGGCCTTTCCAAGCAGAAATGGTTACATTAACACACTCTATTCCAGAGCCAAATGGTGTTCTTCTGCGAACTCCAGTGGGTAATATTTTCCACACAGGCGATTGGAAGATTGATCACAATCCCCTTATTGGTAAGCCCATTAATGAAAATATTCTTAAAAAAATGGGGGACGAAGGCGTTCTCGCCATGATTTCAGACTCTACCAATGTGTTTCATGAGGGAGAATCAGGATCAGAAGAAACTGTGCGCAAAAACTTAACTGACCTGATCGGCAGCTACACAAAAGGATCTGTTTTTGTTACGTGCTTTGCATCCAATGTTGCTCGTCTGCAAACAATTGCACTGGCGGCCCAAACCCATGGGCGTAAGATTGTATTATTAGGACGCGGATTCCATACCATTCAACAAATTTCAGAAAAATTTGGCTATTTAAAAGAAATCAGTAACTTCATTGATGCAAAAGCAGCCAAAAATTTGCCGCGCAACAAGGTTTTATATATTTGCTCAGGAAGCCAGGGAGAATACCGCGCTGCTTTAAACCGTATTGCGTCGCAAAGCCATCCTGAAGTCAAAATGGAAGCAGGCGATGTTGTCATTTTCTCAGCGCGCATTATTCCAGGCAATGAAAAAGCGATTAATCAATTAAAGAATAAAATTATTAAATTAGGCGTCAATGTCGTTTTCAAACATCCAGAAGATATTCATGTATCCGGTCATCCCAGTCGTAATGACCTTATTCAGATGTATGAATGGATTCGCCCCCAAACGCTGATTCCCGTTCATGGAGAGCTTATTCATCTCGTAGAGCAGGGAAAGATAGGTAAAAAACAAGGCATTCCTTCTATTGTCATTCCTGAAAATGGAACGCTAATAGAAATTGACTCAGAAGGTGCCCAAATTGTTCAAGAAATTCCCCATGGAAAATGGGCCTTAGATGGCAACCAACTTATTCCCTTGAATGATTCTACCTTCAAGATGCGTCATTTCTTAAGTAATGAAGGGGTTATTTCCATTGGCTTACTGTTGAATGAAGAAAATGAACTTCATGAATTTCCACAATTAAAGAGCCTGGGTGTTTTACTAGATACCCAACTAAATAAAGAGTTACAGGAAATAGTTCGAGAGTCAATAGATGCCCTTTCTATTCCCCAGCGTAACGAAAACGCTAGTATTGAGAATTCTGTAAAGAAAAATGTCCAAAACTTTTTAGAAAGAGCTATCAGTAAAAAACCCTTAGTGCTGACCCATATTATAAGATTGTAGAGACTGCCCCCCTATGTCCAGACCATTAAATGGGAGTTTGTGAGGGGAGAAGGGGGTTGCCCTTTCTTTAATCAACAGAAGTTCATTCAATGTGACATAGGGGGGGCAATCTACTAAGTCCTGGCGTTCGTGTGACTCTTTTGAGTTTTCCCATCCTATTTTTTACCTCCACTTCTTCAGAGTGCTTGCAAAAATCATCGATTAAACAACCCGAATTATGGATTAGGAGTGAAGGAAAGTATTGAAAAAGCTTGATATGCGAAAGGACCACGGTAAGAATCCTCAAAAAAAACCAATTCAAGGAGGATTGTACCGTGTTCTTAGAGATCCTATTCTGTTTAGACGAACTATACCAACATCCCATTTACCTGATGATCCCACAATTCTTTAAATTTGCCCTTAGGTTTTTCAAGTAAAGTTTTAAAGGTTCCATCTTCTACAATTTTACCCTCTTCCATCACGATAATTCTATCCATATGCTTAATTGTTGAAAGACGGTGGGCGATGGCAATAACAGTGGCTTTATTTTTTTCCAACATGGTGTTAATGGATTTTTGAACCTCATTTTCCGTTTCAGAGTCCAAACTTGAAGTAGCTTCATCCAAAATCAAAAGGGGGGCGTTTTTAAGGATGGCACGCGCAATGGCAATTCGTTGGCGTTGGCCCCCGGAAAGCTTAATTCCTCGTTCACCTACCAATGTGTTATATCCATCAGGCAGGCTTAAGATGAATTCATGAATATTGGCCATTTTTGCTGCTTGTTCAATTTCAGCTTGCGTCACATTTTCTTTTGCATAGCCAATATTTTCACCAATACTGCGATGAAACAACATAATATCTTGGGGGATAAGAGAAATATGAGAACGAAGCGAATCGGAAGAAACATCATAAATGCTTTGGTTATCAATAGTAATATCGCCCTCAGTTGCTTTAAAGTTCTTAAGAATAAGCGAAACTAAAGTAGACTTTCCAGTTCCTGAGTGACCTACAAGGCCTACTTTTTGGCTGGGTTTTATGTGAAGATTAAAATTATCAAAAATTTTACCACCCTTCTCATAACTGAAGGAAATATCTTTGAAGGTAATCTCGCCCTTTGAAATCTTTAAGTCTTTCGCATTTTCTTTATCAATCGTACACTTAGCAACTTTCATAATAGAAAAGGCTGACTTAAAGGCCGCTAAATCTGATAGAAAATCTTTAATTCCCAAAGTGGCATGCCACGAATTTTCTGTAAAAAGAAACATGAGAGAGATAACAAAAGCAATATCCCCGATTGTAACTTCACCTGCATTTTTAAGATAAATGACAAATATGAATAAAGAAATAATGAATGCCCAATAAATGAGAGAAAAAAAGATACCAATAATAAAGTCGTACTTATAATACCGAACCGTTAATGGATTTTGTACATTTCGATAATAATTTTGAACACTTTCTATTTCTTTTTTGCGTGTCGCAAAAGAAAAAATGTTAAAAACATTTTGAACCCGATCAGCAATTGTCCCAAAAAGATAGTACCATGAATCTTGCCGGCCTTGCTCCATTTTGGCCAGCTTTGTAAAAAAAATAAAACCACAGGGGATAAAAAGAAGCTGAAAACCTAAAATAAAGAAGAAAATCTTAAAGTTAATGCATACAAGAACAATACCAGAAAATATCGTTATGAGAAGAGGCTTGCTTAGCTTCCATTCAAGTGCTTGATGCATCTTATAATAATTATCCCCAATACCGCGCATCTTGGCCGTAATAGAGCCTGAAAGATTATTTTGAAAATAAGTATAGGGCAAATAAAATACGTGTTGGCAAATTTTATGCATCATTCTTTGAAAAACATAAGGAATAGTCTTAAGTTGAGCAAAATTATGCAACCTCCACCCACTATCTATAATAATTTGACCTAGGATAAACCACAAAATCGGCTTAAAAGCTTGAGAAAATGTGATGTAGTTTGATTGAACAAACATATCTATCAGCAACTTAACTGCATAATTATAGATAATAGGATAAATACTCGTGCATAACGGCGCCATAGCCATCACAAGATAGAAATATTTGTAAGGTTTTATAACGTCCCAAAGAAATTTAATCATGATATGCGTGTAGTATAACGAAGCTCCTGTAAAAATAAAGCCTAATTTGCTTTTATGCACAGGGAATTAAAACTTATAAAAGGCCCCAATTTCTATAGAGAAAATGCGAGGTTTTTTGCTAACAGAAAGAGTGGGATCGCTTTTATGGATAGAAGTCGTCACACTATATCTAAGTGAAGAGCGGATCAAAAAGTTTTCTATGACAAACGCATCAACTCCCACATTAAAGTGAATTGTTTTAAGCCGAAGAGAAGCTTTTTGAGAAGGACTTCGATAGTTATAATACATGATCCCCTCCCCTATTCCCATGTAAGGCAAAAAGTTATCTTGAATAATTTTTCCAAAACGCCCCATGATGATGTAAGTGTCTTTTTTATCTAATTTTGCAGTAGGCTTTTTAAGATGAGCTTTGTTATGGACGACTGTTCCGTCAAGGCCCACATAGTAAATTTCTTTGAACGTAAAACCGCCGCCTATAGTGGGGCCAATGGACTTATTACATCCTGAAAATAACTGACTATTTACTAAAAGGCGTGTTTTTTCGAGACCAGCCGAAGCCCCTATATAAAATCCTTGAAAGTTTCCTTTAAAGGTGGGCTTTGCATAGCTCATGCTTGCAATAAAGAAGACGGAAAATATCTTAGCAGCAAAAGAAAGAAGAGCAAATTGAGGCTTCATGTCTTTTTTTACTATGGTTACTAAATCACGCACAAAAATCTCTATAATAAAATTAACTCTATATCTAATTCAGAGAGCGGATTTTTTATCCTGTCCTCTGCTTCTCATATGCTCTCAGATGATTTCTTCTGCCGCACATAACTGTCCAAAAGGTTTGCAGGGCCATCCAACTTTATAGCAAAGACACTTTAAAAAGGGTTCAAGAAATCCGGAGCGCACATGTACCGCACCTCAATAACGAATTTCAACATAATTCTTTTATAAGGGACAAGCTATACATTACTATATACATTGAATTAGCTTAAAAGCCAAAGTAAAAAAACCCTAGAACAGTCTCTAGGGTTTTTTTAATAAATTTAATGCTTACATAGCGAAGACACTTTAATTGTATGCGCGGCAGAAAGGGACGACGTATTACAATTAAGGGTGAGCTGTCGTTTAAGCAGCGGGTGTCGCAGCCGGCGCAGAAGTCAGCTTAAATACATCTTCTTTTCCTTCAATGGTATAAACTTTGAAGTCAGATTGTTTTTTAGCATCTTCAGCTAATTCTTCCACATACTTTATCAAAGCTTGCTGTGCATGCAATGATTTAAGTTGTGGTTTCAAGGTCTCAAAAGATTCTAATTTAGCTGCACGACGTCCATCTGTACGCACAATCAAAAACCCGCCATTCTTCAATTTGATGACTTTCTTATAATGGGTTCCATCCTTAGAAGTTTTGATAGCAGCAGCAGCTTCAGGGCTTAAAGCCATAGCCAAGGCACTTTCAGGAATATATCCTATCTTTCCACCCGTCTTTTGAGAGTTTGGATCTTTAGAATATTGTTTTGCTAATTCGTTAAAATCTTTACCAGAATCCAAGTCATTGAGAACTTTATTTGCAGTATTTTCATTATCCACTAAAATGATACTTACATCGAATTCTTTTTGATTTTTCATTTTTTGGCTAATTTCATTATAAAATGCTTTCAGCTTGTCATCTGTAATTCTTTTTTCGAGAGCTCTCTTCAAAAATACTTGCATTTCGATGGCAACACGTGCTTCATCCATCAATTTTTTCACTTCTTCATCGTTAGAAAGGTTAGCTTTTGATTTAGCATCTTCAATTAAAAGCTTTAAAACTTCTTGATCACGCAAAGGACGGAAAGCAACTTCTAAGGGCGCTTTTTTAATTTGATCTGGGCCATTTGCATGAAGATTTTTAATACCTTTTAAAGTCACTGTTTTTTTGCCCACTTTAGCAACAACAGTGTCCGAGTAAGCTGAATGAGTAGTAGCTAGCAACAATACAGTCGCTAAAAAAATTGATTTTATAGTTCTATTTTTCATAAATAGGTCTCCTTATTTTTAATGCATCATGCCTGAATTCCGAGCCAATCTCAAGCAAAAAAATAAAATAAAAAAGATTGAAAAAAAAACTTTCATTGATAAGCTTATAAGTATGCACTTACCTGATTTAACATATCTACAATGGTTATTAGTCATAGCAGCCTATGGAATAGGCAGCATCCCTTTTGGATATCTATTACTAAAGGCCACTGGCAAAGGGGATATTCGCAAACTTGGCTCAGGAAGTATTGGCGCGACCAATGTCTTACGCAATGCAAATAAATCTTTAGGACTCTTAACCTTGATTTTAGATGCTCTAAAGGGATACTTGGCCGTCTATATAGGAAAAAAATTCCAAGTAGAATCTTTATGTGCTTTTGCTGTTATTATAGGCCATCTATTTCCTGTGTGGCTAAAATTCAAAGGCGGTAAAGGGGTCGCAACTTATCTAGGGGTTTTATTGGCGTTAGCATTTCCACTGGGCCTGCAAGCCTTTTTAGCGTGGGTTGGCTTTGCTTTTTTGTTTCATTACTCTTCTTTAGCGTCTATCTTAACCTGCCTCCTCATTCCCTTAACAGTGTGGATTTGGGATTACGAAGATATGTTATACATATGCAGTATTCTAAGCGCCCTTATTATCGCCATGCATTGGTCAAATATTATTCGTCTATTTCAAGGAAAAGAGCCTGTCATCGGGAAAAAATAAAAATTTCTTTTTTAGCTTGTGATCCATCCTGGAATCAGGCACATTAAAAATATCAGATGGTTGGGCTATTGCTCTAGGAATAGAGAGGAAAGTCCGGGCTTCACAAAAGCAAAGTGCTGGATAACACCCAGCGAGGGTGACCTTAGGGAAAGTGCCACAGAAAATATACCGCCAGCTTGCTGGTAAGGGTGAAATGGTGTGGTAAGAGCACACCGCGTTTTTGGTAACAAAAATGGCAGGGCAAACCCCACTTGAAGCAAGACCAAATAGGAGTAGCGTTGCCAGCTTTTGGGTGCTACTCGGGTAGGTTGCATGACATTTTTGGCAACAAAAATGCAAGAGGAATAATAGCCACCTTGAAAAAGGAACAGAACCCGGCTTATAGACCATCTGATTATTTATAAAAGTATAACAGGAAAAAATGAGGCAGCAACACATACCCTCTCCCCGCAGCACAGCTTGGAAAAGAATTTTAAGCCTATTCTTTCTTTTGGTGGCCGTTCCCTCTTTTCTTTATGCATCCTGGTATGATTCATTCAGAAGCGCCCTCTCATCTACAGGTTCCGCCTTGGCCAGCGTAGCAACCGGAGCTGCTACGGGCGCTCTTGCTACTGTCGGAAACATCGTTTCCTCCGGAACCCTCCCTTCGAATAACCCTCTCTTGGGAAATAATACCCTGATGCCCAATAATACTTTTGGCTCTCTTTCTCCACTTGCACAATGTCGTATGCTTGCTGCAACACCGGGGGGCATGTACAGCCCCCAATATCAGATGCGCTGTCAGAATGCTGCTCTTATGTGTATGGAGTCTTTAGAGGGAAGGGAGTCGCCCCAAATGGATCCTTATTGCGCAACAGTACTAGGATATGGGGTAAATACAATCGGCCCATGGGGTGGCGGATTTACAACAATGTCCTCTGGTGCCTCCGGCGTGCCAGGGGCTCAAGCCGTTTCTAACGCCACTTCTGATACACTGGGGTGGTCAGTTCCTGTTCCCGCTAATTATTTTGCACCGTCAGGGGGGGCATTTCCTGGGATGGGAGGAAGCACTATGCCAATGGGGATGCCCATGTCGATGGGAGATGCTGCATCAGCAGGCTTTTTACAAGGATTTACAAACAATGGTGGCTTTAACAGCTTTAGCAATTTTGGCAAGGGCCTGTTAAGTGGCCTTACTGGTGCAGGCAACAATATGCTTAATTATTATCAAGCTACTTCACCCGGAAATTATAATAATTCAAGTTATTATAATAACTATGGAGGGTACGGGTATTCACCCTATGGGGGATACTCCTCAGGATATAGATAGAGCTTACCCTTTAACAAAAAACAAGCTTCTGACTACCTATATTTAAGCTGCCCTCGGAGAGAAGGGAGCTTTTATGACCTCTGTTAAACCTGACCTTGCACGCTGCGGAGCTATTCTCTCAATAATTCTAGCCAGAGCATCATCTTCTAAATTAGGCTGAGGAGATGTACCATTAATAGCATTTTCCACTCGGCTCTTAAACTTCTTTTGCAACTCTCGCATTTTTTCCTGCTGAGCTACCCTTTTCTTACTTAACATCTCAATATTATTTGAAATAAATTTGATATTATTTTCCAGCTGTTTTTTGGATTGAGGATGTGAGATAGGCCCTAAAAACCATCTTCCATATTTTTTCAATTCTTCTTTTTCCTCAAGCAACCACTTTTGATAATGTTGTATCCTCTGGTTTACTTTATTATATTGTTTGTTTTCTTCTATAATATTCTTAAGGGAAAGTATAATGGGGTTTAAAACAAGGCGGGTATACTCATCTTGTTTTTTCTGTAAATGTACCATATTCTTAAGCATAGTATATATGTGCTCAATATCTTTCATGGAGGCTCCTTTTGAGAACGATAAAAGAATTTTTATCTCTTCAATCTTAGGACTAGAAATGAAAGCGCTTAGGTTCATAAAATTTTCCCGTTCTTGGAGAGCTTCTTTTTTATGAATATAATTCTGCAGCACATTAATTGAGAAAATATTTCCTTTCATTTCTTCGTATACCTGGTGCTGAGGAAGAGTTAGTTGATTCCCTATTTTCTTATATTCGTCTATATGTTTATCTGTATACACATCTATACATTCACCTTTATATTCTTCTGTCAGAAATCTATCAATATAGGTAGATAAAGATTCCATAATTCCTTTCCACCCCAACTCTTTTTTGATGGAATTTATTTCTTCCTTCACGTTCTCCAAACGCTGATGAGAATCTTGATATTGGCTTTCTAAAAGGGTTTTTATATCTATGCTTTTTAACAATAATTCCTTAAAAAAAAGTGAATTCTTTGACTCATTTTGAAACGAATTCACTGCATGAGAAAATTCCCAATAGGTAAGAATATTTTTAAGATTAGATAATCTATTTTCAAATTCATACTGCTCGTACCTTAGCTGTTTTATAAAGGGATGTTCTTTATCATCCAAATGTTTAATGATTTTTTCTGTTGGATAAGAAAATTTCTGTGAATCCTTGAGATAAGCCTCTATTAATTCCCTCAGATTGCTGGATTCATCTTTACCCTTTACCACACTCAAAAATTTATCAAGCAGCCTATTAATAATTCGTTCATGTTCGTGTATTTCCTTAGTCAAAATTAAATCATCCATTTTGTTTAAACGACCTAATTGCTGAATTTTTTCTTCATGCAGTTTTAAAATATCATTTTTTAATTCCTCTGCAATTTTCTTTGCTATATCTAACTTATCTTTTGCATCATTTATATCTACAATTTCAGCTTCAATTTCTTGAATTTCATTTTTTATGCTATTTTTCTCCACTTTTTTCTCCCCCCTCTTAGTCTTTTCCTGAGAAAGAGTGGGCTGAACAAGAGGTTTTGTAGCAGACTCTAAAGTGACCTCTTTAGAATTTTCTTTTACGTCAGCAGCATAGGAAGAACTCGTTAGAGGAGGGGCCCCATCTTTGAAGGCATTTAAAACAGGTTTAAGTAAATTTACGAAGAAGCGTGCGGCTTTAGCTTTTCCTTTATTTTTTACCTCATTCAACCTAAATGCTAAACTTTTTTGAGGGGAAGGAGCATTTTCAGAATATTCCTCTCGTTTTTGCTGTGTTATCGGGAGGGTAACCTGAGGGATACTATGCGTGTCACTTTTTTTTGCTAATTCCTGGTAATTTAATTGTGGTAACGAATTATTTTTTGGAGGCGAAACGGTATCTAATTCTAAAACTTTATCTACCATTTCTTTAAGATTTATACCTTTGCGCGCATCTATTCCACAAGACTCAATCAGAGTCATTCTCTCTTCTGTTTTCATGATAGGAGTCGCCAGCCTTAAAGCTTGCGTTATTATATCTTCAAACATCTTAGGGTTTAAATTAAGTTGGCGACGGCACCTCTCAATAATATATAATCTTTCTTTTGCACCCATACGAGGAGTGATCAGCTTCTCTACTTGGCTGGCCAAACGCTTCTGATCATCAACCCTAGCGACGCTTCTAAATTGATCATGAATCGCAAAACGATCTTTACTACTCATATCAGATCGTATGAACTTTTCTGCATATCTATTTAAAAAAGCTGAATTATTATAAAAAGACCTTAGGAAATGTTTTTGTGAACTTGATTCCTCTACAGTTTCCTGTTGAGAGGTACTACCTTTCCCTTCAAAAATGAAGCCTAAAAAAATTATGGATAAAATAAACCTGTTGTGTTTCTTCATCTTCTTCACCTCTAGGCTATATTATATGAAAAAACACAATTTAATGCAAGCACTTTTTTGTAGTATGTGGGGTTAAGCACACACTAAAACTGAGCATATAACTAAATCAATTTAAAGTGAATATAAGCCCTCTCGGGCGTGACCCGAGAGTCCATTAAATAATCAGCAACATGGCTGTAGCTATAGAATTATAGACCCCCCTGTCGAGCACGGGGGAATCACTACGGGGTAATTGAACTCTCTATTTTTACTCACTTTATTTAAATGAATTTAGCTATATGGGTATGGAATTTTCAAAACAAAAATTGTTACTCAAAAACTTTTTCTTCGATAGTCTTTAAATCCATATGGGCAGGGTCTAATGATATTTCTTTATAAATAGAAAGATGAGGTTGAGATTTTTTAAGTTCTTCCCGTAGTAATCCCAACATTTTTGGCTCTGCCAATAAAATGACCTCTTCATAATGCTTATCATTATTTAAAGTAGCCTTAAGGGAGTGAGCAATTTTATGGGCAAAATCTTCCTTCTCTATAGTTTTGAGAGGGGTATGATGATCCAAAGAACTGTGAGGACCTGATTCGCGCGCATAAGAAGAAGAGTGACGGACAAGTTCCACTGCTCCCTCATGCTCATTGTGGATATCCAATACTAGATTTTTAACATTTAGACCATGGGATTCAATAAAACGCGCTTGGCGATGATTAGCAGCAATTATAAGTCTTTTATGGTGTGAAATCATGTTTTTCCCTTTCTTATAAGCTCTTTAACATGAGCCCTTTATATTATAGTAGAATAAAAATTCTTAGAAGGGAAATGCTTTCTGCTACTTATTCTTCTCTATGGCACTGTTAACAAAGTAGGTTAAGAACTTTCATGGAAGCAAGGGCGAAGAAAGAGAAGAAAGTAATGTCGAGTTTATCAAAGCGCAGAGCTAAACGTTTGTTTTCTTTGATGTGGGCAAAGAATCTCTCAAC
>JBMDXI010000101.1:0-12126 GCA_048595075.1 Alphaproteobacteria bacterium | reverse complement strand
ATTCATGGGGGTGGTCAAGAGCGCGGAATGCGGTCAGGCACTTTATCCCCTGCGCTATGCATAGGTTTAGGAGTTGCGGCTTCTCTTGCGCAAGAAGAAATGACTGTTGAAAATACACGCCTCAAAGAATTGCAGGAAATCTTTTATGAAAAGATCATGAAAGCCCTTCCGGAAGTGTATTTAAACGGCGACAAAAACAATCGTATCCCGGGGAATTTGAACCTTAGCTTTGCGTATGTCGAAGGAGAGGGGTTGATGATGGGTATCAAAGACTTATCCGTATCTTCCGGGTCTGCTTGTACTTCTGCCTCATTAGAACCCTCTTACGTGCTCAAAGCATTAGGGGTGGGGGAAGAGCTCGCCCACACATCACTGCGGATTGGCTTTGGCCGTTTTACCACCCGTACAGAAGTAGAAGTAGCGGCTGACAAAATTATTAAAGCTGTACAGAAGTTACGTGATATGAGTCCTCTATGGGAATTAGCGCAGCAAGGGGTAGATATTGGGTCGATTAAATGGGCAGCTCATTAATGGATTATTGTCCCCTTCCGTGTCAAGCACGAGGGAATCACAGAGAGTGCAGGTTGTTCCCTGTGTATACGTAAAAAAGGAAAATAAAATGGCTTATAGTAAAAAAGTAATTGAACATTACGAAAATCCTCAAAATGTGGGATCCTTAGACCCAGCAGCTAGCAATGTAGGAACGGGGTTAGTAGGCGCCCCTTCCTGTGGGGATGTAATGAAGCTGCAAATTCAAGTCGGTGAGGATGGCATTATTGAAGATGTTAAATTTAAAACATTTGGATGTGGTTCTGCTATTGCCTCTAGTTCTTATGCTACAGAGTTGTTAAAAGGAAAGACCCTTGCTGAAGCAGAAGCAATTAAAAATAAAGAAATTGTAGAGGCCCTTGAACTTCCGCCTGTAAAGATTCATTGTTCTGTTCTGGCAGAGGACGCTATTCGGGCAGCACTGAGTGATTACAAAAAGAAAAAATCCATTTAAATGACCCAGAAAACTCCTATCACTTTAACATCTGCTGCTGTGACACGAATTAAAGAACTTTTAGAAGCGCGTGGCAAGCCCTCAGTAGGTATTCGCATTGGCGTCAAAACGCGAGGGTGTTCGGGCAAGGCGTATGTTTTAGAATTTGCAGATACTATTAACCCTTTGGATGAAAGCTTAGAGGTAGAGGGGGTGAAAGTGCTTATTGACCCCAAAGCGACTTTATTTGTGTTGGGCACAGAAATGGATTTTGTTCAGAAAGAGTTAGAATCAGGATTTGTCTTTAAAAATCCCAATGAAAAAGGGCGCTGTGGGTGTGGAGAGTCCTTCCATGTCTGAAGCTCTTGAGACCCAGAATCCTTTTCATGTTTTTGGCCTTCCTGCTGCTTATGAAATAGATATAAAAGCGTTGGACAAAGCCTATTTGCGTCTTCAGCAAGTTTGGCACCCTGATCGCTTTACCAATGCTACTGCTAGTGACAAAGAAATAGCTCATACCACCACAGCGCGCCTTAATCATTGTTATCAGTTGCTTAAAAACCCTCTTCAGCGGGCAGAGATACTCTTAGAGATCACATTGCCTGCTAAGCCTATGCAACCTTCTTCTTCTGTCCTGATGGATCAATTTTCTCTTCAGGAAAATATAGCTACTCTTACTATAGGGGCTGAAATAGAAGCCATCCGGGAGAAAATTACAAAACAGAAAGAGCAGGAAGAAAAGAAGCTACAACACTATCTTCAAGAAAAAAATCTCCTCGCTTGGGATTCTTATTTTACGCTGAGTTTTTTGCAAAAAACTTTAGATGAATTAAAGCAAAAACTACAGAAGCTGTAAGCATGTTATTGCAAATACAAGAGCCAGAGCAAAAGTCCATTTCACGCGATGATATCGTGGCTATTGGTATTGATTTAGGCACCACCCATTCAGTTGTTGCTATTGCTGAGGAGCAAGTTGCGCGGGTTATTCCCATAGAAGGGGCTCATCTTGTTCCTTCTGTTGCTTTTTATGGGGATGTTCCTTGTATAGGAGGGCAAGCTAATAAGCAAGCTGAGAAAGCCCCTCATTTGGGGGTGCGCTCTGTAAAGCGTTTGCTCGAAACAGCCCCTACGCAGCCCCTTCTTAAAAATAATATAACTCCTCTAACAGTATCCGCAGATATTTTACGTTACTTGAAGATTCAAGCTGAAAAAGCCTTGGGGAAGCAAATTACGAAAGCGGTTATTACAGTGCCGGCTTATTTTTCAGAAAGTGCCCGTACGGCAACCCGTGATGCGGCGCGCCTTGCAGGGTTAGACGTTTTGCGTCTTTTAAATGAACCGACAGCAGCTGCATTGGCTTATCAGTTAGATGAGGGGGCTGAAGGTGATTATGTTATTTATGACCTAGGGGGCGGTACGTTCGACGTTTCTATTTTGCGACTAGAGAAGGGGATTTTTCAAGTGCTCGCAGTGGGTGGTGACACCGCTCTGGGCGGAGATGACTTTGATAAAATTGTCCATGATATGTTGCGCCAAAAATATAAAACTGTAGATATTTCTCTCATGCAAGCACGCGCTATTAAGGAGCATCTTTCAACGCACTCTAGTTGGTCTTCTGTTATAGAGGGGCAACAGCTTATTTTGCAGCAGGCAGAGCTGAATGAAGCAGTCAAAATTTTAATAGAACGTACACTCCATATTATGAAAAACACTCTTTTAGACGCTTCTATCAATGATTTTAATGCCATCCAACAAATTGTGTGTGTAGGGGGAATGACACGGATGCCGTTTCTTCAAAAAAAGCTAGAGGAGTTCTTCGGAAAAGCGCCTCTTTTTACGCACAATCCTGATGAAGTGGTTGCTTTGGGGGCTGCATTGCAAGCTGAGGCCTTGACCAAAGGGACGGGTAAATTGCTCATTGACGTAACGCCCTTATCCTTAGGAATTGAAACAATGGGGGGATTTGTAGAAAAATTAATCCCCCGTAATACAGCTGTTCCTTTCGCGGTGACACAAGAATTTACAACCTATCATGCCCATCAAACTGCTATGTCTATTCATGTCTTGCAAGGGGAGGGGGAAAAAGTGCAAGATTGTCGCTCTTTAGCTCGGTTTAGTTTGACAAATCTTCCCCCTTTTCCCCCCGAACACGCCCGTATTGCTATTACTTTCAATTTGGATGCTAATGGAATTCTAAGTGTTTCTGCGGAAGAAAAAATAACCGGCCTCAAGCAAACAATTCAGGTTAAACCTTCCTATGGGTTAACCGAGGAAGAAATTCTAAAAATGTTATAGCTGATTTGTTATAAAAATAGCACCTCGTTGCTTGGCGCTTGATGTACTCCAAACCTGTCTAGCTATACTTAACAACATGTACAACTTGTTGTATAAGTAGGACAAAGGGAGAACTCTTATGGCTATTATTACCATGTCAGAAGCAAGAAATAATTTTTTTAAGTTAGGGGAAGAAATTCATAAAAATCATAAACCCATCACCGTTAAAGGTAAAAAATTTAATATTGTTATGATTGATGAAGAAGATTGGAATGCTATTCAAGAAACACTTCATTTATCCTCTCTGTCTGGCATGACGCAATCCATCAAAGAAGGGTTGAAAGCCAAACCAGAAGATTGCGTACCCTATGTCTTCGACTAGTTATAGGGATGATTCCTTATAATTGTAATACATGTTACTTAGCAAAAATTGCATTGAGAAATCCCAAAAATTTTTTAATAGGCAGTGCACGTTTATGGGCAGTGGGATAACTAAAGAAAAAGTCCAGAACAGTTCCTTCTTCTTCTGGAAGAACTTGAACGAGTTTCTTTTCAGAAAGGTCTGCAAATTCAACGGGAATGGTGGCAATTCCGCACCCTTTTTCTGCCAATAAAACCCGGGTTTCGGGGCAGTTAATTTGGATGCAGGGGGTGCGCATTTTGCCACTAACTGTTCCCAGCGTTAAATGCCAATTCATAATAGAGAACACTGAATTCTTGGGTCCGTAAGAAATAAGTCGATGGTGGTCTAAATCTTCAGGTGTTTTAGGTGTGCCAAATTTTTCTAAATATTCTGGGCTAGCATAGAGTTTAATATGGGTGCGAACAAGAGATTCTTGAATCACGTCTTCTGCACTGTTTAAATAGGGGGTGATGGCGACAGTCATTTCACTGGAATCAAAGTTCACGATATCAACGTCGTTCTTGAAAATTCTGAGGGTAATATCAGGATATTGCTCTAAAAATTGGTTCAGATAGGGGCGAATGAAAAAATCATACATCCCATAAGTGTAAACATTCAAATGCCCGCGAGCCTGATTGTTTACATTGTGTAAATGGGTCTTCATCCCTTCTAGTCGTCCCAGAATATCTTTTGCCTCTTCTAAAAGAACTAACCCCTCGGGCGTTAAAACCAATCCCCGAGATTTACGTGTAAACAGCTTAGTTTTTAGCCGTATTTCCATGTTGATGATTTTTCGGCTTACGTTGGATTGATCCATATTAAGCTCAAGAGCAGCCTTGGTAAAGCTACCGACTTTAGCAACAACATAAAAGGTTTTTAATTGATCAAATGTCATCTTTCCTATTCGTTTTATTATAAACTAAATTCATCCATAAAGGAAGAAAAATGTTTCATATTTGTTCCTATAACAGAGAGATTATATAGCTGAAAAAGTTTAAAGTGAGGACGAGAAATGAGGAGCGACCGTGTGCTGACGCACACCAGCGACGAATTTCGACGTAATAATTTTATAAGTTTCCAGCTATATAGCTGAGAAAGTTTAAAGTGATCATAAGAACCCCCCTCTTGATTCTCTCGGGCGTGACCCGAGAGTCCATTAAATAACCGCAACATGGCTGTAGCTATAGGGTTATAAACCCCCGTGTCGAGCACGTGGAAAACACTAGGAGGTAATTGAATTCTATATTTTATATTCACTTTATAAGTTTCCAGCTTATAGCAAAGACACTTTAATTGTACACGAGGTACGAAGGCGCGAACGCGTAGTCGACCTTAGTTAGGGGCATGCTATAAGACGATCATTCATAATCCATAGAGCATTTTGTAGCAAGTAGAAAGTTGAAATTTTACGAGAATAGCAATTTTATCACAGAGGGTGCCTATGATAAGCTCAATCTGGCTACTGATCTATATAGCTGATTCCTGACAAACTAGCAGCGAAAAAGGACGAGCTAGAATTACCAGCGGATAAGAGCAGACCCCCACGTAAGCCCTGCACCCATAGCATCAATTAAAACAAGATGTCCAGGCTTTATTTTATTTTCTTTAACAGCCCAGTCCAGCGCTAACGGAATAGAAGCAGCTGAGGTATTAGCGTGGCGATCCACGGTCTTAATAATCTTATGAGAGGGAAAGGAAAGACGCTCTGCTGTTGCATCAATGATGCGCTCGTTGGCTTGATGGGGGACAAACCAATCAACAGCTGTAGAGGGAATATTCTCTTTTTCCAGAACTTCCTCTAAGGAGGCGGATAATTTAAGAACAGCTTGTTTAAAAACGGCTGCTCCTTCCATTTTAATTTTTCCCACTTTTTCTGAAGAGGAGGGCCCCCCGTCTACATAGAGGAGATGGGAAAATTGCCCGTCAGAATGCAAATAACATCCTAAAATTCCTGTGTTTTTTTCATCAGAAGCCTCTAAAATGACAGCTCCTGCCCCATCTCCAAATAAAATGGCGGTTGAGCGATCTGACCAATCCATAATTCGTGAATAGGTTTCTGCCCCAATGACAAGCCCCCGACGATACTGACCGCTTTTAATAAAATTATTCCCTACACTTAAGGCATAGACAAACCCGCTGCAAGCTGCTTGTATATCAAAAGAAAAGCCATGGCTCATTCCCAACGCATGTTGAACTTTTGTGGCAGTGGCTGGGAAAGTCTGATCGGGCGATGTAGTGGCACAAATAATAAAGTCTAAATCATTGGCGGAAAGATGAGCATCTTGTAAAGCTGCTTCTGCTGCATAGGTGGCTAAATGGGAAGTTTGTTCATGAGGAGCTGCAATATGGCGTTGGCGAATACCTGTGCGTTGAACGATCCATTCATCGCTTGTGTCCATTATGGCTTCTAAGTCCTTATTTGTCATGATTTTTTCTGGCAAATAAGAGCCTATCCCAATAATTCTAGCAGATTGTACTGTCATTTTTTAATCTAAATCTTTAGCAGGTTCAGGATTGTTTTCTAAGTCTTTAGCCAGCAATTCTAGGTTCTCTTCAATTTGATGGTTGAAATGATGAGAAACCAACTTAGCAGCCACATGAATAGCAGTAGAAAAAGCCAATCCATCAGCGCCTCCATGACTTTTTATAGCCACCCCTCTTAACCCAATTAACATAGCACCGTTATGATGTTTTGGGTTTAATTTTTTTCGAATAGGTTTAAAAGCAGGCAAACAAAATAAATACCCTAGACGGGCAAGCCAAGATTTGCGGAAAGCTTGACGGGCTAATTCCATCATAAAATAGACCATTCCTTCAATGGTTTTAAGGGCAATATTTCCTGTAAATCCGTCAGTAACAATGACATCTACAGTTCCTTTGGCAATATCATCACCTTCCACAAACCCGCAAAAATTAATGGTGTTGGGCGCGCGCTTCAGGATATTAGCAGCCATCTGAACAGCCGGGTTCCCTTTTTGCTCTTCTTCCCCTACGTTTAAAAGGGCAACGGTCGGGCGTTCCACATTAAACAATTCCCGTGCATAGACCTGCCCCATCAAGGCAAATTGTACGAGATGGTTTTGATCGCACAATACATTGGCACCTAAATCCAGCATGACACTTGGCTTATTGTTAGTATTGTTAGTAGGGAAAGAACCAACAATCGCCGGGCGGTCAATTCCTGGGATTGTTTTCAAAAAGAATTTTCCCATGGCCATATAAGCCCCTGTATTACCGGCGGAAACAACCCCTTGAGCTTTTCCTTGTGCCACTGCATCAATGGCTAGGCGCATACTAGAGTTTTTTCCATGACGTAAAGCCACGGATGGTTTATCTTCGCTTTTGATAAAGTCTGGCGTATGAATAAGCTCGTAGTGATCTTTAAGGATAGGATGTTTTTGAAGAAGAGGCTTTATAATAGTCTCATCCCCATAAATAAGAAAAAACAGATTCTTATTTTGATTTAAGGCAAGGGCAGCCCCTTCGATAACCATATAGGGGGCATTATCCCCCCCCATAGCATCTAATGATAAAATCAGGTTTTCAGCTGGTTGCGTCAACTCTATTCAACTATTTCTTCTTCGGAGGGCTTAGAATGCTTTATAACTGAGCGACCATCATAATGCCCACAAGCTTTACACACATGATGAGGGCGTGTTAGTTCACCACAATTCTGGCACTCTGTATAAGAAGAAGGCCTTAAAAAATCATGAGCCCGTCTTTGATTCCTGCGAGATGGAGATGTTTTTTTCTTTGGAACAGCCATTTCAAAATCCTTATATATCTTACTGTAAATAATCTTTTTCTTGTGATTACCTGAAACTCAAGGAAAATGCAAGTATTATTCTATGCTGAGCTTCTCCAGGTTTTTTAAAAAGGCTAATATTTTAAAACTTTAGCCTGGTAGTTCACGTCCGTATTAAGCAATAAGCCTAAGCCCACCATCAGGCTAATCATAGAAGTACCCCCATAGGAAACAAGGGGAAGGGGGACCCCTACCACCGGCACCAACCCTAAAACCATACACAGATTAATTCCTAAATAAATAAAAAAGGTCATCGTGATGCCAAGGGCGACTAATTGGCCAAATTTTGTTTTGTTCTTGCGCGTGATTTTAATACCCATTGCAATGAGACAGGTGTAAAGGGCGATTAGAATAAGTGACCCCACCAAGCCAAATTCCTCTGAAAATAAGGTAAAAATAAAGTCCGTTTGTTTTTCAGGCAGAAAGTTCAGGTATCCTTGCGTTCCTTTGAGATATCCTTTCCCAAAAAATCCGCCCGATCCAATGGCAATTTTAGACTGTAAAATGTGATAGCCGGTTCCTTGGGGGTCTTTTTCGGGGTTGAGAAATGTAAGAACACGGTTGCGTTGATAGTCTTTCAACAATGTCCATGCAAAAGGGATGGAGACAAGAACGATGGCCCCTAACCCCATAAAATACCATAAACGAACTCCTGCGACGAAAAGAATAGTTAGCCCAATTAGAACAAGCAAAATCATGGTGCCCAAATCAGGTTGCTTTAGCACAAATACGGCGGGCACAAAAATCATGCTAAGAGGGAAGGCTAACTGAAAAGGTTTAGAAATATCATCAGTATTTAGACGGTGAAAATAGCTGGCCAAGGCTAATACCAGAGAGATTTTGACTAATTCAGAGGGTTGTAATTTGAATATATACAGATCAAGCCAGCGCTGCGCGCCCATCCCAACCTTACCAAATAATTCAACAGCAATAAGGCAGCATAAGGAAACCCCATAAAACAGATAGGCATAGTTAAACCAGCCTTGTAGATTGGTAGTTGCTATAAACAACATAAGGCCAAACCCCATCAGAAAACGAATCATTTGGGGAAGAGCCCAGGGAAAAAACGCGCCCCCTGCAGCAGAATAAAGAGTTATAAAGCCAATCAGCGCAAGTGTGCTGATAACGCTGATAAGAGGGATATTTAAGCTTTTTAAGCGGTCAATAGGACTCGACAAATCATAATACATTTTTATTCCTTCGGCGGCTGGACAGAAGCCCCTAATTTTTGGCTCATTAATTCTTGTGTTTTTAAGAGGATATCACGGCTCTTAGTAGCTGCAAAGCCTGAACCCCATCCTTCGTGCTCTCCAATGACAACAGAGGCATATTGAGGGTTATCAACAGGGGCAAATCCTACGAAGATAGAGGTATCTCTTAATTCCCACGGGACTTGCTGCTCAGAGCGTAATCCGGATTGTCTTTCAGCTGTTGTAATACGACGTACTTGTGATGTTGATGTTTTTCCACCCATTTCGCGGCCCGGTTGTCCAATGCGCGATCGATAGGCTGATCCATGGGGATCATTAACCACTTTTCCTAAAGCCTGAAGAATGAAGTGGAGATGTTCAGGGGGTAGATTCAAAGAGACTCCTGGGGGAAAGTTTTTATCTTTTTTCATGGCCAGATGAGGGTGAATTTTATAACCGCCATTGGCAATAGTGGCTATCATCGTAACTAATTGAAGAGGAGACATTAATACGTATCCTTGGCCGATTGACGTCAAGATAGTGTCTCCTGGATACCAGGCCTCTTTCTTGACTCTTTTTTTCCATTCTGGATCAGCAATAAAACCAGCACATTCTGAAGGCAGGTCAATCCCTGTTTTTTGATTAATGCCAAACAACTTGGCTATTTCAAGGATAGGCTTTTCTTTTATTCTAAGGGCTATTTCATAGAAATAAACATCACAGGATTGTGCCAGGGCCTGTTCCATATCCACATAGCCATGACCATGATCTTTCCATTTCCAACAATGAAATTTATGTTTTCCTAGCATCATATGCCCTGGGCAATAGACTTTATCTTTGGGGTTGATGCCCGCTTTCAAGGCAGCGAGGGCGATCAGTATTTTGAAGGAAGACCCTGGACTATAGCGGCCCGAGATAGCTTTATTGGTCATAGGTGCCAAGGGGTCACCGATCAAGGCTTTCCACTTATCCCTCGATATGCCATGAAAGAAAGAGCTGGGGTCATATCCAGGGGTGGATACCATTGTTAGAATTTCCCCTGTTTTGATATTAAGGACAATCGCGCAGGCGCTTTTATAGGGGCCTAATAGGTCGCCCGTATATTTTTGAAGATCAAAATCTATAGTTAGTTGTAAAGGATGACCGGGGTGGGAGGAAATAGTAGAAAGCTCGCGAATGGACCGGCCACGCGCATTCACTTCGATAATCTTCTGTCCTGGAATTCCGCGTAGTAGCTGTTCATATTGATATTCTAGGCCATTTTTCCCAACCTTTGCCCCAGGGGATAAAAGTATTTTATCTTTTTGAGCCTCTTGTTGGTTGGGGGTAGAAATATATCCAATAATTTGGGAAGCCTCATTTTTCAACATATAATTGCGTGCATGACTTTGCTGGATATAAATGCCAGGGAGTTCTAAGTTGCGGAGTTCCAAAGTCGCAAGCTCAGGCCAATTAATATTTTCTTTTAAAATTGTTGGAAAAAACCTAGGCCGTTTTTTTATGTTTTTTATAATCTCAGTTTGGGCAGAGGGGGAGAGATGAAGAATAGTTGCAGCAGCTTGGATCGTTTTAGTTAAATCTTGAATAGTATCGGGAATGATATAGGCATCATAACTTTTAATATTGGTAACAATGGCAGCCCCCCATCGATCTAAAATTTCTCCGCGGCTAGAAAAAAGAGGTTGCACCCGTGTTCTATTATCTTCAGCTAAGGTTTTATAATGGTTCCAGTAGACAACCTGCAAGAAAAACAAGCGTAATAAAACCACCATTAAAACGATAATTTGTACGCCAATTAAAACAGAAATTCTGCTGACAATAGAAGATTGGCTATGCTGAATCAAAGTGTGTTTTCTCTCTTGCTAAATCGGTTAAAAATAAAAAAGAGAAGAGGGTATAGCCCCACAGTTATGCCATAGGTTTGTAGACCTGGCCATAAAGATAACAATCCTTGATTTTGAAGGCAGGCAAGGACCCATAAAACAACTGTAAAGATGACAGTACATCCTCCAAAAAATATCCATTGGGCGGCTAAATCAGCTGTTCTTAGGGCCTGGTAGCGTGACACCAACATATAAAAAACAAGAAAGGCGAGAGTGCTTTCTCCGATAGGGCTGCCACTTAAAAAATCATTTAAAATTCCAATAATAAAGATCAGCCAAATGGGAATAAAATTTTCTTTACGACTCAGCAGGAAGAATAAAATAGCGGGGGTAATTTCCACATTGATTGGAAGGAAGCGAAGTACTTGAAAGCGATCACATAAAATGCTGATTGCCAAGATAAGGAAATTTTTTAAATCGGATCTTTTAGGGGTATAACTTCTTATAAGAACCATGATTAAGAAGTTTTTAAAAGTTGCGCATCAATAAATGGCGAGAAGATAGTGACGAAATTTAAAGTACTTATAGAAGCGAGGGGTTGAATGACAATTTCCTCTTCTTTTACTTCCATCACTTTTCCTACAGGAATGCCAGCAGGAAAGGTACCCCCAATTCCAGACGTTTCTACTAAATCACCCGGCTTTATGCGAGTTGTTTTAGGGAAATATTTAAGAATAGGCATATCTGTATTATCGCCGACCAAAATAGCGTGTTCTTCTGATGATTTTACAACCACCGGCACTTTAGAGTTAATATCCGTAATTAGAAGTACACGACTTGAAAAATGGCCCACTTCTATGGTGCGACCTACTAAACCAGCTTCTGTCATGACAGGTTGTTGGGAAACCACCCCATCTTTAGTGCCGCTTGTCACTAAAATGCTTTTAGCAAAAGGGGTGCTCGGATAAGTAATAACCTGGGCTGTCACAAAGGATTTATAATGTCCTTCTTTCACATGCAGAAGTTTTTTCAGTTCTTCATTTTCCCGTTGGAGAGAGGATAAAAGGGGAATTGTGGCTTCCAAGCGCTGATTTTTATGTTCTAAAACCTGAATACGGTTATAAGTCAGACCCCAGTCTCTCAGGTTGTTTTTCAGATTTTCTACTAACTCATAAGGAATAAGAGCCACTTTCATGACTGGTGCTGAGATGTCGAAGAGAACAGCCCGCACCCGGCGTGTTACAGGATTATCGATATAAGTGATAAGTAGAAAGAAGATTGCAAGAAAAAAGAAAAAAGAAATAAAAATGAGATTACGATAGGCATGAAAAGTGAAGCTGATTCTCTTAATCAGTGTTTTTCTTACATGAAATTTTGACGTATGCTCTTCAGAGAACACCCGAATTCCTTTAAGTAAAAGTTATGTTTGTGAAACTAAGACGTTTTTTAAAGTATTAATATGCTCTAAAGTATACCCTGTTCCTAAAGCCACACATGATAGAGGATCTTCAGCAGTAGAGACCGGTAAACGTGTTGCATGACGCAATACCTGATCTAAATCGCGCAATAAAGACCCACCCCCTGTTAATACAATTCCTCGATCAACAATGTCTGCGGAAAGTTCAGGTGGTGTATTTTCCAGCGCCATT
>JBMDXI010000100.1:0-2551 GCA_048595075.1 Alphaproteobacteria bacterium | reverse complement strand
TTTGTGGGCGTTTTGAACGGCGCCTTTATGGTGGTTTCAGATTTTATGAAACATTACCCAAAAAACTGTGAGGTCAGCTTCGTGAAAATGGCTTCCTACGAAGGAATGTCAACTACGCATGAAGTCAAAAAACTCATCGCAGGCCCTTCTGTTTTTATATGCAATGAATGTATCGAGCTTTGCGTAAATGTTATTGAAGAAGAAGTAAAAGAAATTCTGAATGGAGAAAAGAAAAAAGTTCCTACTCCGACAGAGATTTATACAGTTTTAGATGAATATGTGATTGGGCAAGAGCGCGCCAAACGCATTCTATCCGTGGCGGTGCATAACCACTACAAACGCTTGAATCATGAAATTGACCCCACAAAAGATGTTGAACTGCAAAAATCCAACATTCTAGTTATTGGCCCCACGGGATGTGGTAAAACTTTGCTAGCGCAGACCCTGGCCCGGATTTTAAATGTTCCTTTTGCTATTGCTGACGCTACCACCCTTACGGAAGCAGGCTATGTGGGAGAAGATGTAGAAAACATTATTTTGCGGCTTTTACAAGCAGCTGATTATAATGTTGAGCAAGCTCAGCGTGGTATTGTTTATATCGATGAAGTTGATAAAATCAGCAGAAAGTCTGAAAATCCTTCTATCACCCGTGATGTGTCAGGGGAAGGCGTACAGCAAGCTCTTTTAAAAATGATGGAAGGAACCATCGCCTCTGTCCCCCCTCAAGGCGGCAGAAAACACCCTCAACAAGAATTTCTACAAGTAGATACGACAAATATCCTCTTCATTTGTGGGGGGGCATTTGCAGGACTTGAAAAAATCATTGCCTCCCGCGGAGAATCTTCTTCAATTGGCTTTGGATCAGAATTGAAAAAAGTAGATAAAAAATCCTCTGAACTCCTTAAAGATGTAGAGCCTGAAGACCTCGTTAAATATGGTCTTATCCCTGAATTTATTGGACGCTTGCCCGTTATTGCAACACTGGAGGATTTGGACGAAAAAGCGCTTATTCGTATTTTGGTTGAACCTAAAAATGCGCTTGTTAAACAATTCCAAACCTTATTTAGGATGGAAAATGCAACCCTAGAATTCACAGAGGAAGCTCTGAGAAGCATTGCGGAAAAGGCTATCGCCAAAAAAACTGGCGCACGGGGACTGAGGTCTATTTTGGAAAGCATCCTCTTAGATCTGATGTTTGAACTGCCTGGCCATAAAGAAAGCGCCAACCATATCGTCATTACAAAAGAAATGGTGGAAGGAAAGGCAACTCCTCAACTTCCTCCCCCTTCAGCTTCCACCTCTAAAAAAGAGGTAAAGGCAAGTTAATGGGTAGTTCCGCCATAGAAAAACTTCCTCTTCTTCCTTTACGGGACATTGTGGTATTTCCTGAAATGATTGCCACTTTGTTTGTGGGGCGGTCTAAATCTTTAGTTGCTTTAGAAGAAGCTATTCGGATGACGAATCGTCAAATATTGCTGGTGGCACAAAAAGAATCAGTTGTAAATGAACCCCAAGTAAAAGACCTTTATAAAGTTGGAACTGTTGGAAAAATTTCCGAAATGGTCAACCTGCCTGACGGGACTGTTAAAGTCTTAATTGAAGGTAAATATAGAGCTAAAGTTAACAAAGTAGATGACGGTGATGCTTTTATGTGGGGGGAACTTACCCCTATTTCCCCTATTATTCCTGATGAGGAAACCCTTCACATTTTAGATAAAATGTTAGTACTTGAATTTCAACACTATGCAAAATTTAACAAAAAAATAACCACAGACTTTGTTGAAAATTTATTTGCACTGGAAGACATAGAAAAAATCATTGATACGATTTCTATGCAAATTCCCCTTACAATTCCTGAACGTCAAAGCCTTTTAGAAAATATCTCCATAAAAGACCGCATGGAACTCGTCCTTCTTTTTTTAAAACGGGAAATTGAAAGCTCTCAAACTGAAGAAAAAATCCGAGAACGCATAAAAGCCCAGATGGCCAAAAATCATCGGGAATACTATTTGCAAGAGCAAATGAAGGCTATTCAAAAAGAATTACATAGCGAAGATGGCAAAGATGAGCTAAGCGCTATCGAAAAAAAGATTACCTCAACCACCTTATCTAAAGAAGCACGTCAAAAAGCACAAGATGAATTGAGGAAATTACGCCTGATGAACCCTATGTCAGCTGAAGCGTCTGTGATTAGAAATTACTTAGAATGGCTTTTAGACGTTCCATGGAAAAAACCTAGATGGAAAAAGTTTACTTTACAGCAAGCAGAAAAAACACTCGACCATGATCATTATGGGCTTCAAAAAGTGAAAGAGCGGATTTTAGAGTTCTTATCAGTTCAGCAACGTTTCACCAGTCCAAAGGGGCAAATTATCTGCCTAGTTGGGCCCCCGGGTGTGGGAAAAACATCTTTAGCTAAGTCTATCGCAAAGGTGACTCAGCGCCCCTATGTACGCGTAGCCTTAGGGGGTGTTCATGATGAATCTGAAATTCGGGGTCATCGCCGTACTTATATTGGGTCTATGCCTGGCAGAATTATCCAAAGCATGAA
>JBMDXI010000099.1:0-4300 GCA_048595075.1 Alphaproteobacteria bacterium | reverse complement strand
ACAGCAACGTTATAAAACGTCTTATCTTTTTATCAGTCATGATCTGGCGGTTATTAAGTCCATCAGTCATCGTGTGGTTGAAATGGAAAAAGGGCGTTTGGTTCCTAGCTTGCTCTCTTCTCTGTGAATTCTACTATAGTTGAGAAAGTTTAAAATGAGGACGAGAAATGAGGAGCGATTGGGTGCTGACGCACACCAGCGACGCATTTCGATGTAATAATTTTATAAGTTTCCAGCTATATAGAACGAGGGGGATTTTCGTATACTGCCGCTGGGCGTAGATAAAAAGGTTCTTTCGAAAATGTATTCCGCATGCAGGAGGTTTTTAAAAATCCATCGGCCATTAGGGCTCCGTCTTTAGCTGTTAAAATTTGAGCGTGAACCTGAAGTTGTTTATCTGTTAATCCCTCTTTAAATATGTCTTCATTCTTATCTGTCAAAAGAGTCAAAGGCTTTTGGCTTTTAAAGCTGTTAATGCACTGTTTCAACCCTTCCAGGTTAACAACACGTGCCCATTCGTAATCAGTTGAGTGTGGCTTGTAAAAGCAGGTGTAAAAATCATCTCGCCGTGTATCTAAAGCAATAAGAATAGGGCCCTCATTGCCTTGTCCTTTATGCCGATGGATCTGAAAAGAGGTTACTCCTAAAAGGGGAATATTTCCTGCTGAAGCAAAACCATAGGCTGCTGCTAATCCTAACCGAATCCCCGTAAAAGACCCAGGGCCGCGGTTCACAACTACATGCGTGACCTGTTGAATATCATAAGAAAAAGTTGAAAATAATTGGGCAACAAGGGCCATGAAGCGCGCAGCTTGCCCATGCATAAGGGTTTCTGAAACTTCCCCTATAAGGCTACCGTCTTTCACCAAAGCAACGGAACACATAGAAGCCGACGTTTCAATAGCTAAAATAAGAGAGGTCATTTACACACTGTTGGTTTCATATTTTTTCATCCGCTTATAAGTTTCCAGCTAGAAAATGAGCTAGCAACCCTACCAAGTCAAGCTATTTTATAAGTAATCAGTTATAAAATTATTGCATTTCTGCGAGTCTGGCTGCATTATATAGCTGAAAAAATTTAAAATTAGGATGAGAAATTCGCAGTGGACGTGTGCTGACGCACACCAGCGACGAATTTCGATGTAATACTTTTATAATTTTCCAGCTATAATGGCACAATACAAGGACTCAACATGAAATTAGTGGTATTAAAAGAACACCATCCGCAAGAATGCAGGGTTGCCGCATCACCTGAAACAGTCAAGAAATTAACTGATCTTGGTTTCGCTGTTCATGTGGAAGAAGGGGCAGGCTTAAAAGCATCTATCAGTGATCTCATGTATAAAGAAGCAGGTGCTCATATCAGCAAAAGCCGAAAAGATTTACTCCAAGATGCTCAAATTATTTTAAAAGTTCGCTCCCCTTTACGAGAAGAAAACAAGTTAGAAAATTTTCCTAAAGATGCCCTGCTTATTTGTTTATGCGATATTTTACAACATTCTAAAGACATGAAAGTCTATGCTAAAGAAGGAATTTCTGTAGTTGCTCTCGAAATGATCCCCCGTATTACACGCGCCCAAAGCATGGATGTTCTTTCATCCCAAAGCAATTTAGCAGGGTATCGCGCTGTTATTGAGGCATCTTCTCTCTTTCAACGGGTCTTCCCCATGATGATGACAGCAGCAGGCGCTTTATTACCAGCCAAAGTATTAGTAATTGGTGCGGGAGTCGCCGGACTTCAAGCTATTGCCACTGCCCGACGGTTGGGTGCCGTGGTATCTGCCTATGATGTCCGCCCTACCACCAAAGAACAAGTAGAAAGCCTGGGGGCTCATTTCGTGGAAGTAGATACTCCCAACAATGCAGAAACAAAAGGCGGATATGCAAAAGAGATGACGGCTGACTATAAAACCCGTGAGAAAGAAAAGCTTTCAGAAACCATCAAGAAGATGGATATCGTTATTACAACAGCTCTTATTCCTGGAAAGCCTGCCCCTCGCCTTGTCAGTGAAGAGATGGTGAAATCGATGAAAAGAGGATCCGTCATTATCGATTTAGCAGGCGAAAATGGGGGCAACTGCGCGCTCAGCAAATTTGGAGAAATCGTCGATGTTCACGGTGTCAGAATTTATGCGCCCGACAGTCTTGTCTCCACCCTTGCTGCAGACGCAACCGATTTATACGCCCGCAATATTTTGAATTTTATTAAGTTGATTTATAATCAAGAAGAAAAAACCATTCACTTACCTTTAGAAGATGATATCCTCAAAGGCGCTCTCTTAGTGAAAGAAGGATTTATTTTAAGGAAAGATTTACTGCAAGAATAGGTGAAAAATATGGCAGATAATACCCACGTGGTTGAAAAAACAAATGAATTTGTTCAAAACATCCTAAAACCAGACAATTATTCGGTGGAGGTCTTGAAAAATGGGGCTGATATGGATCCATTTATGCTGGGTCTTACAGTTTTTGTTCTTGCAGTATTTGTGGGATATTATGTGGTATGGCGGGTAACCCCTGCTCTTCACTCACCCTTGATGGCTGTGACAAATGCTATCTCTAGTGTCATCATTGTGGGGGCTTTAGTTGTGACAGGAAGTCAGGGATTTGATTTTTCTAAATTGATGGGTTTTATTGCCGTTACCCTTGCGTCCATTAATATTTTCGGGGGTTTTATCGTGACAAATCGTATGTTGCAAATGTTTAAGAAGAAAAAATAGGGGATTCTCGTGAACAGTAATTTATCATCATTTCTATATCTTCTTTCCTCCATCTGTTTCATTTTATCATTGAAAGGTCTCTCGTCCCCCGAAACAGCACGCCGCGGCAATCTCTATGGCATCACAGGAATGGTATTGGCTATTGGGACGACGCTTTGTTTTGATAGTGTTATCAGCCTTGAAACCATCATAAGCGGCATCTTGATTGGAGGGGCCATTGGCACTATTATCGCCCGCAAAATAAAAATGACAGCCCTTCCCCAATTGGTTGCTGGATTTCATAGTTTAGTAGGGTTGGCTGCAGTATGTGTGGCTGCCGCTGCTTTATACTCCCCCGATGTGTTTGGAATTGGGGGCATGCAGGGCATTAAACTAAGTGCTCTCATTGAAATGGGGGTTGGTACTGCTATTGGGGCCATTACTTTCACAGGCTCTTTGATTGCCTTTGGGAAACTTCAAGGTATTTTTGCTAGCAAACCACTCACTTTCAAAGGACAGCATTTATTAAATGGATTCTTATTACTTTGCATTTTGGGATGCATTGTTTGGCTGGCTCACACAGGCGAATTTGCAGCTTTCTGGATTTTAACTCTTCTCTCATTTGTGTTGGGACTTTTGCTCGTGATGCCGATTGGGGGGGCTGACATGCCTGTGATTGTTTCTATGCTCAATTCTTATTCTGGATGGGCAGCTTGTGGCATTGGATTCACCCTTCAAAATAACCTGCTTATTATTACTGGTGCGTTGGTAGGGGCTTCAGGGGCCATCCTTAGTTACATCATGTGTAAGGGTATGAATCGATCTATCTTTAATGTTGTCCTAGGTGGATTTGGAGGAGAAGCAGGTGCCTCCACAGCAGAAGCCAGTAACACCAACAAACCTATTAAATCGGGGAGTGCTGAAGACGCTGCCTTTTTAATGAAGAATGCACGCTCTGTTATTATTGTCCCCGGTTATGGAATGGCAGTAGCTCAAGCTCAGCATGCTTTAAAAGAAATGACTGAAATTTTAAAAAGCCAGGGCGTCAAGGTACGCTTTGCTATTCATCCTGTGGCAGGACGCATGCCTGGGCATATGAATGTTCTCTTAGCAGAAGCTAATATTCCTTATGAAGATGTACTAGAGTTAGATGACATCAACCGCGATTTTGCCTCAACAGATGTAGCCTTCGTTATTGGCGCCAATGACGTCACCAACCCAGCGGCCAAAACAGACCCCCAAAGCCCCATTTATGGAATGCCTATCCTAGATGTTGCTCATGCAAAAACCGTTCTATTTGTCAAACGCTCGATGGCTTCTGGTTATGCAGGGGTTGAAAATTCTCTCTTCTATAATGACAACACAATGATGCTTTTTGGAGATGCCAAGAAAATGTGCGAACACATCATTAAGGCTTTACACTAAACAGGAAAAAAACATGGATGCTTTAAAAATGTACTTTATAGTCGATCCCATATAAAAGTATCATAGTGTAGGGTCGAGAAAGAGTTGATCGATGGAGCAACGGAGTTTTCTACGACGTGCTTTAGCTTGAGCCCATTTTTTCTCGATAGGGTTAAGGTCTGGACTATAGGGAGGAA
>JBMDXI010000098.1:0-7659 GCA_048595075.1 Alphaproteobacteria bacterium | reverse complement strand
TAGCAGAAAGAGAGGCATTTGTGAAGTGATTATTAGAATAGGCATTTCGGCTAACAATAAACCCTCTTTTTTCGAGCGCTTTTAAAAATGGTTCGTTATCAAAATCTGCTACTTCTTTTAAGGTATCCTGCCGTCCATAAGCATCCACTAGTATATAATAAATATTAGGCTTATGTTTTAGGACAAATCTTTCTGTAGGCCAGGTGTTTGATACAATTTCGCGTGAGGAAGAAAACAGAGAAATTCCTATAGAAACAAGGGGAACCAAAGCGCTGACGGCAATTATTATCCTAGCAATTTTTTGGACTATAGGAATACTAGAAATTTTCCAAGCTCCTGCCATTATTGCTAACGCAGTTATTCCCCATAAATAAGAAGCTTTAGTATAGGAATTCGAAAATAAATCAACGGAAATCTCGAAATTGAAGAATAAAATAAATCCGATGAGTAGAAAAAATAAATAACTATTTATTCCTTTCTTCAAAAATCTATCAATTAGTTTAACACTCAAAAATGACCCTAAGAACAAAAAGACAGTTATGAAAGAGAGCTCTTTATAGCTATTTAATTTTTCGAAATTTAGTTGGATATAATTTAAAACAGGCCATAGAGATAGCAGAAGAATATAGATCATTATTTCACCAATTTTTTTTTATTAAATAAGCAACAGATTTACTAAAATGAAACACTTGAAAAAAAGAAGGCGTTAAGAATTTGTAGATGGGTATTTTTATTTTCTTATGGACAGAATAATAGCAGTACAATGTTTCTTTTAAGTATTTAAAATGCGACCTTAAAGAAGGAGTTGTCGTTGTTGTTCTATTATCTGCCGACCAGTATTTTATAAGAATTTCCTTCATATAATGAAGTTTATAGTGTGACAGAATTCGTAAAAGATATTCATAATCTTCAGCGGCCCCTACTGCTTGGCTTTCTTCAAAAAAACCGATTTTCTTTAAACACTCTCTTCGTACAACTAAGGAAGAGATAGGGATACAATTATAATAAAGTGTAGACTCAAAAGTAGCCTCCCCATTTTCATAATCTACTACCCATTCTTCTTTTTCATTGAAGCGGCTCATACCTGTATAACTTCCCATAAACTCTTTATGCTTCTCTAAAAACAAGATTTGTTTTTCCAGTTTTTTAGACAACCATATATCATCATCGTCACAAAAAGCTATATAGCCTCCTTTTGCTAAACGCATTCCGTGATTACGGGGAGACGAAGGCCCCCCAGAGTTTTCTTGCTCTCTATAGATAAGGCGATGGTCTGCTAATTGCTCTATAACCTTTTTATTCTCCCCATTAAATCCATTGGAAACCACTATAATTTCTAATTTCTTATATGATTGACCTAAAATATGCTCCAAAGTACGCTTAAGAAACTGAGGCCTATTATGAGTAGGAATAACAACAGAAACACGAGGCTGCTTAGTCATTTGCTTCATGCCATTTATACGGAATAACAGAAGTTTCTATATCTAACCGCATTACTTCTGCAGGATCATGGGGAATGGTTGCGCAGTTTACAATCATTGCCGCTTGGTTGCCTATTGCTTGGAAGCCATACCAGACATGCGGAGGTATGGTTAATAAATAATAATCTTCCGAGCCCATATAAAATTCATTTATTTCTTTGTAGGTAGTACTATCATTGCGATCATCATATAAAACCAATTTTATTTGCCCCACCGGCACTGCATAATTCATCACCATTTTCGTATGCTTTTGCCACGCCTTAGTAACCCCTGCGTAAATCCAGGAAAAATAAACTTCCCCAAATTTTTGAAAGCAAGAGTCTGTACATCGTAACATGTGCATGACCTTCCCACGGTCATCTTGAATTTGCTTTAAAGGGGTTTTAATAATATCTTTAATCACGTTGATAGATTCCAAGTTGCCAGGCAACATTCTTATTTGTTGGCAGCCCTATTCTTTCAGAAGAAGAAATTTCCTTGTTATCTTGATCCAGATACAAATGATCTAAAAGAGAAAATCCATTTTTTTGCGCAAGTTTGTTCACGGTTTTAAAAGATCGTTTCCATCCCCATAAAACACCTGAAGGGTGCCCCAAGAACTTTGATTTTATATGAATAATAATATCATGCCATGTCAAAGATGTTTCATACCAGATAAAAACCCCTCCTTTTTTCAAAAGACGTCTCACAGATTGTAAAAATAATTCTAAAGTATCATCATTTAAACAATAGCTTGAAGTTACAGCGAGTATCATATCATAAGAATTCGAAGGGATTTCTGAAAGATCAGTTGAAAGGAAAAAACGAGTTTTTTTAAATTGATCAGGATACTGCTGTTTCATATAAGAAATTGAATAAGGTTGACATTCTTGCGTGTCTACATTCCACCCCTTTTTGATCAGATTAGCTTCAACAATCCCTAGCCCCGCCCCTATGGATAAAACAGAAGCCGCTCTACCTTGAAGTACTCTAAGATTAGAAAGCTTCCTAGCAAGCTCTCTCTTCCTGTCAACCCAGATTTGACTGAGGGGGAATCCTTTTTCTTTTAATTTCTGATAAAATTTCTCATAAAGTAAAGAATTAGCCACTTCGTTTTCTTGCAAGCCTATAGATTTACTAATCTCTAAAAGATTGATTCCAAGCCACTCATTTTGATAAAAAGGTATTTTCATGCTTTAGAAAAGAATAATTTGATTAGGTCTGTTACTTTTAACACATCTTTTTCATCTAGGAGACAATGGAGCGGCAGTGTTAGTGCTTGGGTCCAGAATTTTTCTGCGTTAAGACACTCAAACCCCTTAAATTTCTTTAACAAATGATTTGGCTTATAATGTATACCTGTTTCTACCCCATTATTTTCTAAGAACGTTTTTAATTCATTTCGCTGTTCTTCTGAAACTATAATCACAAAAATATGGGGAACAATATGCGCCCAATCTAAATCTAAAAACCTCATAGGAAGATTTTGTAATTCTTGTCTATAGAGATGTGCTAAAGACAGACGCTTTTGGGCAAATGTGTCTATTTTTTTTAATTGAGCTCTCCCAATTGCTGCATTTAAATTACTCATATGATATCTCCAGCCCTGCTCTTCGACTTCAAAATCCCATGATCTTTGGCCTTGGTATCTTTTTTCAGTATCTTTTCTGACAGCTAATAATCTTAAATCTTTGACTCTTTCAAGAATATTGGGATCTCGGGAAACAACAGCACCTCCCTCTCCACACGTAATATTTTTGATGCCATCAAAGCTAAAGCAGATAATATCGCGTTCACCATCAATAGAGGCCCCAAAAGCATGAGCAGCATCTTCAATCACACGTAACTTATTCTTTTTTGCCACAGCATAAATTTCATTCAGATTACCTTTATCTCCGCCATAGAGAACCGGCATTAAAGCTTTCGTGCGAGATGTAATTTTTTTGGCTACATCTATAGGATCCATACTGCCATTTTTTAAATCAATGTCACATGCAACTGGGATAGCCCCTGTAGCAGAGATTGCTTGAAAAGAAGCTACATACGTCAAGCTTGGCACAATAACTTCATCCCCAGTCCCAATGCCACATGCCTGCAAAGCAAGATGAAGTGCTGATGTTCCCGTATTTACGCAAGCAACTTTCCACCTAGCTGCTAGAAAATCTTCTAATTCTTGTTCAAATGCTTTTACCTCATTACCCATTCCTAAGTAGCCTTCATCCATAATCCTAAGAATAGCTTCTTTTTCTTCTACTCCTAAACAAGCTCGGGAAAGTCTAATAAGATCACTCATTTCTGAAATTCTCTTATTTGCTGGGAAGTGATTTTTTTAATCTCTTCTTTCCCTTCATTTTTATACCATTCGCTTGTTTTTTGCACGGCTTCTTCAAAGTGATAGCGGGGGCTCCACTTTAAAAGAGTTTGGGCTTTATCAATCGAAAGATGTAATAGCCCTGCCTCATGAACTTTTCCTGGAAGAATCTCTATTTTCGCAGTTTTATCCCCCCAATGGTGAATTAGAAGTTTTGTAAGCTCAGAAACCGTTTTTATGGATTGATTGGAAGGGCCAAAATTCCAGGCGTCTCCATTATATTGATCAGGATTCTCATAAAGATGTTTTCCTAACATAAGATATCCATGGAGGGGGTCTAATACATGTTGCCAAGGACGTGTTGCATGGGGGTTTCTAAGAACAATAGTATCTCCTTTTTTTAAGGCTTTTATGATATCTGGAACAATACGATTAGGCGATACATCCCCTCCCCCAATAACGTTTCCTGCTCTTGTCGATCCACACCCAAAACCTTTACGATCCTTAAAGTAGGAAAGATAGTAACTTTTGAAGACATGTTCCGCACATGCTTTTGAGGCGCTATAGGGGTCTGGCCCCCCTAAAGGATCATTTTCTCGATAGCCCCATACCCATTCATTATTCCAATAACATTTATCAGAAGTAATGTAGACAAGAGAACGCACAGATTCGTTGTGACGCAATGCTTCTAAAACATTTAATGATCCCATCACATTGGTTTGAAATGTAAGAAGCGGGTCTTCATAAGATCGTTTAACCAGAGCTTGGGCAGCTAAATGAAAGACCATATCAGGTTGAGCTTTATGAAGAGCCTTATTTAAAGATTCAAAATCTCTGATATCCCCCACCTGATGATGAATTTCTCTCTGTAGATCAAGTTTATCAAAAAGGTTATCTTCATACTCTGGTTCTAACGAATACCCCGTAATTTCAGCCCCTAACTCTTTCAGCCAAAATGTTAGCCACGACCCTTTAAAACCGGTGTGCCCTGTCATAAATACTTTTTTGCCTTTGTAAAATTCTTGTAGGCTCATGACCATATTTTCCAAGGAGCTTTATGTTGAGACCAGAGTTGATTGAGCAACTGATAATCGCGAGAAGTATCCATAGGGTGCCAAAATCCTGGATGCTTATAGACCATCATTTGCCCTTCTTTAACGAGGGTATTTACAGGGTCTTTTTCAAAGTCCAGGTCTGCAGCGTCCGTTAAATAATCTAATACTTTGCGATTGCAAACAAAAAAACCTGCGGATATCCATCCTTCAGTTGCTTGTGGTTTTTCATTAAAGCCAATGACTTTCTCTCCCTCCAAAGTAAGTTCACCAAAACGCCCTGATGGTCTGGCACCTGTCACAGTTATCAATTTCCCATGGGATTTGTGAAAGGCAATAAGATCATGAATGTTTATATTGCCCACCCCATCTCCGTAAGTGATCATAAAAATATCTTCTTTTTCTATATATTTTTTGACGCGATAGACACGTGCCCCGGTGTGGGCATCAAGGCCTGTTTCCGCAAAAGTAACTTTCCAATCTGGTAGAGAATTTTTTGTATGGTAAATTATTTTTTGAGAAGTTAATTCAAGGGTGAAATCATCTTGTTTAACCTGCATATTCAAAAAATAATCTTTTATAACATCACTTTTGTATCCTAAGGACAGTATAAAATCATTCATCTTATAGTAAGAAAAAATCTTCATAATGTGCCACAAAATGGGATACTCCCCAATTGGAACCATCGGCTTTGGGATATCGCTCGAAACATCCCTAATTCGTGTTCCATAGCCTCCAGCAAGAATAATTGTTTTCATTTCACACACGCAAATAAAGTTCGATTATAATAACCTTCGAAGGGTGGTTTTCTATCATTATCTTTTCCTAAAGGAATTACGTGTTTAAAAGTTGTATTTTCTAGTAACCATTGTTGGATAAAAACAGGATTCCATCCATTGAGTGTTCCCTCGAAAGCAGTTTCATGTTCTTCACCTGTATCAAGAAATAAAATTTTTCCAGTAATTTTATCAATCATCTTAATAAAATCTTCAGCAGCAGTAGAGCTTTTATTTAAAGCAAAATGATGAAGAACACTCAAACAGGATACAACGTCAAAATTTCTTTTGTTTTTAATGAGTTTTTCTAATCCCCTTACAATATCATCATGAATGATTTGATTTTTATTAAGGTCATACATTTTGAATCCTATCTCCATCCCAAAAGGGTCTCTTTCTAAACCGAAGGCAGAAAATCCTAATTTTTCAAATTCTTTTACAAACCATCCATAACTAGAACCTATATCTAAATAAGAAAAGGGTTTTTTTGAAGGTAGAAGGTCTTGTGTTTTCAGAAAATCTACCATCTTTTCTAAGCGATCTGTAGATTGACGGATCAATATCCATTCATCCTTTAATTCTGGACTGTTTACAGGCTGATATAACCATTTTTGTTTATTAATCCACAAGCAATCTAATAAAAGTTGTTGTAGGGGTGTAAGGGCTGGCTCTTTTTCGTATAAAAACACAGGAACACTGTGGACGCCGTCCATAATAGAGCGTGCTAAGCGATGATTGCCGTCAATGACTTCGTAGCAAGAAGAAAACTTTATAGGTCGCACCCATATGGGTTGATTAGCGTCACTCTGCCCTGGTTGCTGAGGGAGATTTAACTTTTCACCTTTATATTGGCGAATAAATCGTTCAGCTAAAGTTTTTATTTTCTCAGGTTGATCGTAAAAATAACTACCAGTCAACCTCATGCATTCATAAGCATTTTTATAATAAGCCGTAGTATGGAAGACTTTGTCTTCTAGTACTTCATCTCCCATTTTATCATAAAGTTGCAATAAATTCACATGAGGGCCATGAAATACAGAAGTAGAAGGGCGCAGAAAATCATTTGTTAGTTCAGCATATTTTGCAGCCCGAATACCGTTTTCGCCCCCTCGTAACAATTTAGTCACTGGAACTTGAAAAGTACGATGCTTGATGCTTATAGTGTGTATAAAAGGATAAACTCTGCGCCACAGAGGTCTAAGAATTTCTTTAATCATAGCTATCTATTTTTCCCCCTTGTAAAATTTCATCAATACTTTGTTTGGCAAGTAAGGTTGGGTCACTTCTTATATTTTCCAGTCCATAGGCCATTAAAAACTCATCGTTTATTGCTTTGAGCGGTAAAGCAGGATTTTTTCCTAGTATTTTTGATACTAGATCATAGTAATCTTTTTCGGTTTCAGCAAAAAAAATTCTTTTATGAAGAAGGGCTTTAGCTTCTACTGAAATATTTATAAAATCCTTAGGAAAGAAGGAAATTATTTGACTTCTAGTGCATAATATTTCTAATAAAGTGGTAGCAACAGCTTCAGTAATAATAAAATCAAATTTTTCTTTTTCTATAACTTCAGGGAGGCTTTCTTCTTTTATATCCAATCCCATTTGGTGGGCGAATTTTTTATTAGGGTTATAAATGTTGGGGTTATTATAAAATCTCACACTGATGTGATAGGTATTTTTGAAATTTTTCAACGTAGATAAAATATTTTTTTGAACACGACAATACCAAATTTCGGGATATATTTGCTTAGACAAATATGTCCATGATCCAACCATATCAGTGGTAATATAAAGAATTTTAGATACTTCTGTTTGCATGATATAAGTGTAAGAGTTTGCTGTCGCTGACAGTAAAAAAGGGGCGAGGAGGTATCATTAATTCAGCTATTTTATGAGTATATAACAAATAATGAGTATACGGCTGATTGAGGTCTTCCATGAGGGGAAAATTTCCATACCCATAAAACCCTCCGTGTTGGCCCCATATCCTTGGAATATGAGCGTGTGTACCTGCTCTTAAAGCAGCTAAAATCTCTGCGGACTGTCCAGAACCTGAAACG
>JBMDXI010000097.1:0-3744 GCA_048595075.1 Alphaproteobacteria bacterium | reverse complement strand
AGCCGTTGAGAGATTCTTTGCCCACATCAAAGAAAACAAACGCTTAGCTCTGCGCTTTGATAAACTCGACATTACCTTCTTCTCTTTCTTCGCCCTTGCTTCCATGAAAGTTCTTAACCTACTTTGTTAACAGTGCCATAGCGACTAAAAAAAATAAATATTAATGATTATATATAGCTAAAACAATTTAAAGTGAGTATAAGACCCCCCCTCGTGATTCTCTCGGGCTCCGACCCGAGAGTCCATAAATAATCAGCAACATGGCTGTAGCTATAGGGTTATAGACCCCCGTGTCGAGCACGGGGGAGTTGCTAGGGGGGGCACGGGGGAGTCACGTGTGGAGGGAAAAAAGCATTTCCCCTCTGCGATTCCCGCGGACGTGATCCGCGGGTCTATAAATAACCCGCAATACGGCTGTGGCCATGGGCCCCCGTGTCAAGCACGGGGGAGTCGCTAGGGGGGCACAAAAGGAATACAGGAGAGGGCAGGGCTCATTTTATAAGTTTACAGCTATAATGGATTAGCTATAACCCTGTGGACATGGTTATGTTGCGATCAACATTACCCATGGAAATGATCGTAAATGCTCTCGGCAAATTTTTGGCTAATGCCATCGACTTTTTGTAAATCTTGTATGCCGGCCTCTGTAATAGCCCGCACGGATCCAAAATGATTAAGTAATGCCCGCTTACGTTGGGGGCCAATTCCCTTAATGTCATCCAATCCGGATGACAGGCTCGATTTTTGTCGTCGATACCGGTGCGTTCCAATGGCAAAGCGGTGGGATTCGTCCCGCAATCGTTGCAAATAATATAACAGAGAATCTGTATGCTCCAAAATAATGGCGGGCTGTCCTTCTTTATAAATTTTTTCACGCCCTGCGTTACGATCTTCCCCTTTGGCGATGGCTATGATGGGGATGGATAGTCCTAGCTCTTGTTGAACTTTTAAACCAGTGCTTAGCTGGCCTTTTCCACCGTCTAAAATAATCAAATCAGGGAAAGCATGGGGTTCTGCGTTATGGAAACGTCGCCACAATAAAGCGTGCATCATGGCATAATCGTCCCCTCCTTTTATTCCAATAGGAAGCTCTTTCATCGCAAATTTTCGATAAGATTTTTTGTCAAACCCTTCTAAGGTAGCTACCACCATCACCCCATAAGCGGCTGTCCCTTGCAAATGGCTATTATCATAAATTTCAATACGGCGGGGCAGGGTAGGCAAGTCTAAAAGCTGCTGTAATTTTTTATGGAGGTCGCCAACTTGTTCTTCTTTTGCTGTTTTTAAGGCCAATGATTCGCGGGCATTATGCTCAGCTTGGTGAATCAATTGCTGGCGTATACCACGTTGCGGTACAGTGAAGTTTACCTTGTGCCCTGTATTGAAAGACAAAGCTTCCTGTAGAATAGAAAGATCAGCTAGTTTTTGATTCAATATAATTTCTTTAGGGGGCACATGGCTCACATAAAACCAGGACAAAAAGGCACCCAAAATAGCTTCCTGGGTTTCATCCGCTTCATGAGATGGAAAATAGACCCGATTCCCATAATTAGTTCCCTTGCGGAAGAAAAATACTTGAATAGCTGTCTTTCCATTTTGCTGAGCAATGGCAATAACATCTACGTCTTCTATTCCGCGTACGAAAATACTCTGATCTTCTTGAATTTTTGTAAGAGCTTGGATTTGATCCCGCAGATAGGCCGCCCGTTCAAAATTTAAGTGGTCACTTGCCCGTTGCATTTCTTTGGCGAGATCCGTCTGTAATTCTTTGCTCTGCCCCAACAGAAATTTCTTTGCTTTATGAACATTGAGCGCATATTCATCCCACTCTATTTTCTTAACACACGGGGCTGTACAACGTTTGATAAAATATTGCAAACAAGGGCGTTGACGCGATCGAAACATGCTATCCGAGCAGGTACGCAAACGAAAAACTTTTGTCATGACGTCTAGCGCCTTTTCTACATGATTTTTTGATGCAAAAGGGCCAAAGTAATCGCCCGGGATTTTCTTTGCCCCCCGATAAATTAAGATTTGTGACGGAAGACCGTCCTTGGTCAATAATAAATAGGGGAAGGATTTATCATCACTAAACAAAACATTAAAGCGGGGTTTAAGGCTTTTAATAAGGTTGACTTCTAAAAGGAGGGCCTCCCCTTCAGTATGAGTAACCGCAAATTCCATTTTACGCGTCAAGCTAATCATCCGTTGAATGCGGGCTGATACTTTCTCAGGTTTAGTATAGCTGCTGACTCTGTTTTTTAAGTTTTTAGCTTTTCCCACGTAGAGAACCGTGTCTTTTTCGTCAAGCATGCGGTAAACGCCTGGCTTTGACGGTAAATTCCGAGCGTAAGAAGAAATGATATGGATACCTTGCTGTAATGTAGTCATCAGATAAACTTTACAGAAGTTGGGGTGACCTTGTCTAGGGTTAGCGGCAAGCAGCTTTCAGCTTCTCAAAATCTTCATCGGCATGATACGAAGACCGTGTGAGCGGAGAGGCAGAGACCATAGAAAATCCTTTACCACGCGCCATTCGTTCATAGTCTTGAAATTCTGCAGGTTCTACATAGCGCATCACAGGATGATGCTGGAGTGTGGGGCGTAAATATTGGCCTATGGTCAAAAAGTCTACATCAGCAGCCCGCAAATCATCCATCACTTGATAAATTTCTGCTTTGTCTTCCCCTAGTCCTACCATAAGACCAGACTTTGTAAAAATGGAGGGGTTTAATTCTTTTACCTTTTTTAAAAGGTTTAAAGAATGGAAATAACGTGCCCCGGGACGAACAGATGCATAGAGCCGTGGCACTGTTTCCAAATTATGATTATAAACATCTGGCTTAGCCGTAACTACTGCTTCTAAGGCACCAGGCTTTCGCAGAAAATCAGGCGTTAGGATTTCTATAGTGGTATGAGGAGATGTTTTTCGAATAGCCTGAATTGTTTCCACAAAATGCTGGGCGCCTCCATCGGGTAAGTCATCACGATCGACCGATGTAATAACCACATGCTGCAATCCTAGACCTTTGAGTGCTTGAGCAACACGTTCGGGTTCATGGGGGTCTAACAAATCAGGATGCCCTGTTTTTATATTACAAAAAGCACAGGCCCGCGTGCAAACACTTCCTAAAATCATAATGGTGGCATGTTTTTTCGCCCAACATTCCCCAATATTAGGGCATGCGGCTTCTTCACACACCGTATTGAGGCGTGCGGTACGAATCAACTCTCGCGTTGTTTCGTAAGCTTTTGAATTGGGGGCCTTTACCCGTATCCAGGATGGTTTAGACAGTGGTGAATCCTTGTCTGGTCTCACGAATGGATGACCCGCTTATAAGCATCCAGGACAGATTCATGCATCATTTCTGAAAGGGTAGGGTGAGGAAACACCGTATGCATAAGTTCAGCTTCGGTTGTTTCCAAACTTTTAGCAATAGCGAATCCTTGAATCAGCTCTGTTACATCTGTACCAATCATATGAGCACCTAAGAATTCCCCTGTTTTTTCATCAAAGATGGTTTTAATAAGCCCTTCACTTGCCCCTAAAGCAATGGCCTTTCCATTGGCAACATAAGGAAATTTTCCTACTTTGATGGATTTTCCTTGGGATTTTGCTGCATCTTCTGTCAATCCAATACTTGCTATTTGCGGATGAGAGTAGGTACAGCCCGGAATACGGGTCTTGTCTAACGAATGGACTTCGGGAAGTCCTTTTATCTTTTCCACACAAATAATCGCTTC
>JBMDXI010000096.1:0-9600 GCA_048595075.1 Alphaproteobacteria bacterium | reverse complement strand
ATAATCAGGGGTAATATCCTTTTATCAAAAACATCTGATTCTATTGGAAAATATCGGTCTTTCATTGTTTTTTTCTCCCTTCTATTTTTTTTCTCACACCATTCTACCACCTTTCCCTCATTTTGTTAACAGTGCCATAGCGAAGACACTTTAATTGTATACGAGGCGCGAAGGCGCGAACGCGTAGTCGACCTACGCCAGCGCCAAGCAACGACGTACGACAATTATAAGGGACAAGCTAGACCATGTGTAAACCTCCATTGACGTGTAAAGTTTGCCCTGTTACATATCCTGCTTCTTTGCTTGCTAAGAACACAGCAGCAGCTGCGATATCAGTAGCGTCACCTATGTAACCCATGGGAATATTTTGGTTAATTTTCTGACGTTGTTCTTCGTTTAACACATCCGTCATGGCTGAACGAATAAATCCTGGCGCAATACAGTTTACCGTAATGCCCCGTGCAGCCACTTCTTTAGCCAGGGATTTAGAAAAACCAATAAGACCTGCTTTAGCAGCAGCATAATTAGCTTGGCCAGGATTTCCCATGACACCGACCACGGAGGTAATATTAATGATACGTCCAAATCTTTCTTTCAGCATCGGGCGTAAAGCGGCCTTAGAAAGGCAAAAAGCAACTTCTAAATTAACTCTTAATACATCCTGCCAATCGGAAAGCTTCATCATAAGTAACAACCCATCTTTGGTGATGCCTGCATTATTGATAAGGGTATCAATTCCATCCATTGCCTCAGCTGCTTGAGAAATAAGGGTTTCCACTTCCTCGGGCTTATTCAAATCACAGGGCACTACATGTACACGTTCTTGGCCCAACTCTTTTTTAAGCTTTTCTAGGCTTTCTATATTACGACCAGAAATAGCAATAACAGCCCCCTGTTGATGAAAAGCCTTAGCAATTGCACTCCCCAATCCACCGGAGGCTCCTGTGACTAAGATTTTTCGTTGGTTTAACTGAAACATTATTTACGTCCTTTCTACTAACTTTACACATTCTTCAATATCGGAAGGGGTATGAACAGACATCACTTGCATATCAGGGTCAATCCGCTTGATTAAGCCTGCTAAAACTTTTCCGGGCCCTACTTCAATAATACAAGTGACTCCCTTTTCCTTCATAGACAAAATGGTTTCACGCCATCGTACACGTCCTGTAATCTGCTGAATAAGCAAATTTTTTAAAATAGAGGGGTGCGTTTCAGGAACAACGGTTACATTCGGAATAATAGGGATATGAGGTGCTTGGATATCAACCTGCTGTAAAGATTTTTCCATCTCTAGGGCCGCTGGTTTCATTAATGAGCAGTGAAAAGGCGCGCTTACATTCAAAGGAATTACTTTCCTAATTCCATATTTTTCAGCAATAGGGCTGATATGATCTAAAGCTTTTTTTTCACCACTCACGATAATCTGACCTGGTGCATTATCATTAGCTATTTCACAGACGCCGAAAGCAGCACATTCTTTCACCGCATCCTCGACCGCTTTTTCATCGCCCCCAATTAACGCTGCCATCCCCCCCTCTCCTAAAGGAACAGCCTGTTGCATGGCATTTCCTCGTTGCCTTAATAACAATGCAGCTTGAGAAATGATTAAAGCACCCGTGGCAGCTAAAGCAGAATATTCCCCTAAGGAATGCCCTGCTGCATAGGAAAAATTTTGAAGAGACATCCCCATGGCATTCATCACTTTGAAAGTAGCCATGCTTGCCGCCATAAGCGCTGGTTGGCAATTGGATGTAAGAGTTAATGTGTCAAGGGGCCCTTCAAACATAAGATTTGATAAATCTTGATGTAAAGTGTCGTTTACTTCTTGAAAAACATAGCGAGCTTCTGAGAAATTATCAGCCAGTTCTTTTCCCATTCCCACCATTTGGGATCCTTGACCAGGAAAAACAATTGCGTACGTCATTAGACCTCCTTATTTGCTGTTGGTATAACTGAAAAAAATCTATTTGTTAAGAAATTATTTTTTCCACTAGGAAAAATGTCGCCTTTTGACCTTTTGTATGGGCTTTTTCTTGAAATCGCGTCGTATGCCACAGAGCTGGGGCCGTTTCCGTTTCTGTGATGATGTGGAAAGCAGGATGACGGGTTAAATGGTCTTTTATCCAGGCTCCATAATCTGTATGATCTGTGGCAATAAGCAAACTTCCCTTAGGTCCTAATTTTGATGCAAGTAAATCTAAATTTTCTGAAGAAACAAACCGTCTTTTATGATGGCGTTTTTTAGGCCATGGATCAGGAAATAACAGAAATATTTTAGACAAGAACGCATCGGGAAGAGCTCGCAATAAAATTGCCGCATCATCCTTAAAGACGCGAATGTTTTTTAATTTTTTTTCATCCACTTTTAAAGCAAGGGCTGCCACCCCATTTAAAAAGGGCTCACACCCCAGAAAAAGGGTGGTCGGATGATGCTCAGCCTGCAATACTAGATGGTCTGCTGTTCCAAAGCCGATTTCCATTTGTGTATCAGAATAAGCTTTCCATTCTTCAGGTAAGAAGAAATGATCCCCTTCCCATCTTATTTCAAAATCACTTAAAAATTTATCAAGGCGGTCTTTTTGGTTATCGGTCAATCGACGGCCAATTCTACGTCCATATAGCATGTATTAATCTTTCAAAGGTTGAGGAAGATATCCATCTAAAACCCCTTTTGTATTAAGAGGCAATGAAGCCACAATACGTCCACAAGGGTCAATAATAGCGGAAATTCCCGTATTAGCAACGCGGATGAGCGGAAGCCCTTCTTCTATAGCCCGTACACGCGCAATATGCAAGTGTTGTCGAGGACCCGCACTATCCCCAAACCAAGCATCATTTGTTACGTTTAATAACCAGGTAGGCTTTGTTGTCGCATCTATTGCTTGCCCTGGAAAAATAGCTTCATAACAAATGAGTGGGCTTACTGCAGGGATTCCTGCTATATGCAAAGTAGATGGGCCTTTTCCTTCCCCAAAATCCCCTATTCCGGCAGTAATTTTGCGTAAATATCCTGGGGGGAAAATAAGCTCTAACCACGGTCTCAAAGGAATGTATTCGCCAAAGGGAACTAAATGGTGTTTGTCGTAGGTAGCCAAAATTTTACCATCTGCATTGAGCGCAAATAGGCTGTTAAAAGCTTGTTGAGTTCCATATCGTACGGCCCCTGTTATCAAAATACTACGCGGAGGCAATATAGAAGTTACCTTCAGTCGCATCAGGTGGTTTCGTTCAAGATCAAACCCATAAGCCGCTTCAGGCCACACGATAAGGTGGGGGGCTTTCCGCGCAGGAATTTGTGTAAGGTGTGAGAGTGTTTCTAAGTGAGCTTCTAACTGTAGGGGATCCCATTTAAATTCTTGGGCAATATTGGGTTGCACAAGGCGAATACGAAGAGGGGTGGTACGGGTAGGATTTTGGTCTAAACGATATTTTCCCCAGCCATAAATAGCGACCCATACAACCATTATCATCCAGAAATAAGCAGAAATTTTAGAAGGCGATGACCGTGTGACATAAGGCGCCCCCCATAACAAAATAGAGAAAAAACTCAACCCATAAATAGAAGCCACATGGGTAAATTGCAGCATACTAAGATTTTGCCAGGCGTATCCTAAAAGCGCCCAGGGAAAACCTGTAAAAATAAACGACGTGACAATTTCAGCTCCCACCCACCAGCAGGCAAATAAAAAAACCCTAAGAGCGCCTGTGGTAAAGCGCCAAGGAATAATAAAGCTAATAATGGTATAAATAACCCCTAAACACGCTGGAATGCCTGCAAAACAAAAAGGAATCATCCATCCAAAAGAATCTAACTCTACCCACAGAGCATTCGGAATCCAATAAAGGGGGACCATAAAAAAGCCCCAGCAGAAAAAGAAGGTCGTCCAGAAATCAGTTTTAAATCCCTGGTGTTGATGCTTTAAAAAAGACGTCAAAGAAAAACTGAAAAGAAGAAAGAAGAAGCAAGAGGGAAAGAAAACACAGCCCCCCACCAGCCCTAATAAAAAATTTGAAATATATGGACGCTTTTTAAGTATCATGGGCCTATTATAAGTTTATTTTAATATTTCTCAACTTATCCTTATTCTATAAATTCTTCAACTGTCGCTAAATTCCTTTAAAAATGCCGCCCCTGTGATTCTCTCGGGCGTGACCCGAGAGTCCACTGAAAATCAGCAATAGGGCTGTGGCTATAGACCCCCGTGTCGGAGCACGGGGGAGTCAGGAGGGGATAATCGAGTTGTATATTTTGCTCAGCAACTGTATTTAAGAAAAGAAAAAAGCTTTAAGACACTATCAATTCTCCTGGGACAAGAGGGTGGTGAACGTGGAAGATTGGGGTATAACTTTTAATTTATATTAGGCTGAATTAATTTTCTCAGAATATTCAAGTCGCCCTTGAAAAAGTTGTAAAAAGTGTCCATATAAGGGGTATGAGTATACTGAACTGGAAAGCCCTAGGATTTGAAAAATCTCCTGCCGAGACACGGGTGGTTGTTGCCATGTCAGGGGGGGTGGATAGCTCGGTGACAGCTTCTTTATTGAAAGAGGCGGGCTTCGATGTTATCGGTATTACCCTGCAGTTATACGATCATGGTTTAGCTATCGGAAAAAAGAAAGCTTGTTGCGCAGGCCAAGATATTTATGATGCGGCACAAGTCGCCCAAAAAATGCAATTTCCCCATTACGTATTGGAGTACGAATCTGTTTTTAAAGAAAAAGTCATTGATGATTTTGCAGATAGTTACCTGCGCGGCGAAACACCCATTCCCTGTGTGCAATGTAATCAGCAGGTAAAGTTTAAAGATTTGTTAAAAACCGCACGCGATCTGGGGGCCGACGCTCTCGCAACAGGGCATTATGTACAACGCAAACAAGGGCTGATTAATGCAGAACTTCATCAAGGGGGTGATCCTGCGAAAGATCAAAGCTATTTTTTGTTTGCAACAACCCAAGAGGAGGTAAATTTCTTGCGCTTTCCGTTGGGGGGATTAAGCAAAGACCAAACGCGGGCGCAGGCTCAAAGATTGGGGCTTCTAGTGGCGGAAAAACCAGATAGCCAAGACATCTGTTTTGTGCCCAATGGCAATTATGGGGAAGTTATTCGTAAATTAAGACCCGAATCTGATTTGCCAGGAGACATCGTTCACTTGGATGGAACTTTCTTGGGGAAACATCCCGGCATTGTTCATTATACAATTGGTCAGCGAAAGGGACTTGCCATTGGCGGAGCAACTGACCCTTTATATGTGATACGCCTGAATGCTGAAAAACGTCAGGTTATTGTTGGCCCTCGCGAAGCATTGGGAAAACAAGAATTTTATATAAAAAACCTCAACTGGTTGGGGGATTACCCCTTAGAAAAACCGGTGGAATGTTTCGTGAAAATCAGATCGTCCCAACCCCCTTTGAAAGCTACTTTAGAAGTAGCAGAAATTCCTAGCAAAGCTAAGATTGTACTTCATACCCCTGAATATGGAATTTCTCCAGGTCAAGCCTGTGTCGCCTATGAAGGATCACGTGTCCTCGGCGGCGGCTGGATTGTATAGCTGGCTCGTAAAGGCATAGGAGGGAGACGGAAACTTTTCCGCCTGTTCACCCCGCAGTATGGGTGAATCTTATACTTTTTTTCCCAATAGGCGAAGATAATCCTTAAGAAAAGCAAGGGCACAAGCACAATAATCCAGACTTATTTTATCTTTTTGTGCATTCCATTGACGAAGAATTGATAAATAGGATACATCTGCCAGGCAAAAATGGGATATCTCCTCTTGGGAGAGGTCTTTTTTCTGGCTTTCAGAGGCCACCTTCTCTACTAAATTATTTATGTAATGATCTAATTCTTCTTTTAAAGAAGCTACCAATACCCAAGATGACTCTATTTTTCTTGATAAATCTTTTGCTTGTTGAGGGACTAGAGGGTTATCCATAAAAAGCTGCAATTTTTCATTTTCTTTTTGAATAGTTTCTATTTTTTCAAGGACAACTAATGGGGTTTCTCTTTCCCGGAAAAAGGTTGTTATTTGCTGATGGTAGTTGTCTTTTCTCACCTGAAGGGCGCTCTTTTCCGATGCATCATCACTAGCAGCTGTCCATCCTACTTGGCAGAAACAAAAGGTTATTATCAGGTAGTAGAAAAATTTCATTTTATAGTTACCTCTTACTGTCACAATAAAAAAAGCTCCTCTCGGCCTTTAAGCCAAAGAAGAGCTTTATATAATTTTATTCAGGATAAACTATTAGTTTTTGCTTGTAATAGCCACACGGTTTTGTGCCCAAGCTTCTTCTGTAGAACCTGGAACTATTGGATCATCTTTTCCTTTGCTGACAACAGCAATACGGCTGCCATCAATGCTATTCATGACCAAGTATTCTTTTGCAGAATTAGCACGACGTTCCCCTAAACCAATATTATATTCACGGGTACCACGTTCATCACAGTGACCTGTAATAGTAATATTAGTGTCTTTATCAGTTAATAACAATTTTGCTTGATCATCGAGGGTGCGCTTTGAATCATTGGAAAGGTCGCTCTTATTAAAGGCGAAGAAAACCCGATCACCTGCTAAGCAATTTCCATCTTTGTCAAACAACCGACGTTCTGTTGGACTTTCAGTACAAGACTGATATCCTGGTGTCTTATCATCCATGGTTGCATGTTTTGAGTCTTTTTTACAGCAATGACAAGCTGCCAATAGTAAGCTTAGTATCGCAACACTTAAAGTTTTTAAACTAAAATTCATATGTTATCCCCTTTTAATAAATTACTTCCATAGTATCTAAAGAAATAGCCCCTGTAAAGGGGGTTATACGTCTAAATATCAATTGTCCCCAACAGAGAGGTTTATTTTTTCAAAAATTTAATGCCTGTTGAAGTATTTCTTCAAGAGATAGCTTCTTAAGTGAATGGCGAGCCGTTAATATTCCTTCAATTGCCTCAGCAGTAAATTCCTGTAGATTAGTCATAGCTCGATAAATTAATGCTCCCTCCAGAGCAAAACGCCCTTCTAAAACCTGCCAACAAGCTTCTAATTTATGGGCTTCTCGTACTTTTATATAAGCTTCCACTACTTCAATGACTGATGCTCCTGTTAATGTAGTCATATTTGTTAAAAAAGTTGGGCCCATACGATTAACGATATTGTTGGCCTCTAACGTAGAAATTATTTCACGCCTCAAAGGATGATTTATTATTGCTTCATGAAATTTTTCTTGGATCAAAAAAGGAAAATAAGAGAGGAGTGTTTCTGCCCCAAAAGATTGATCCGGCAATTCTGAGGCCAATAAGTGATCATAAGCAAATAACTTTGCATAGGAAATAAGAACAGAAACTTCAGGACGTGTGAGAGGAATTTTGTTTTCTATACGCTCCTGTAACTCTTTCTCTGATGGTAAAAATTCTGCCACTCTATTTAGCTTGCGTGAATTCTCTAACACTTGCATAAAATGCGCTTGTTGCTGTAGGAATTTTATTCCTTCTGTTTCGACAATACTTATAATTTGGGTTTGCATATAATTATTGCGCAAAATAAGGTGGGTCACTTCATCTTTAATTTGCTGCAAAATGTTATTTCTTTCTTGAACTGTAATTTGACCGCTGTTGATAAGGGGATGAAAAAGAATTTTCAAATTTACTTCATGATCTGAACAGTCGACCCCTGCTGAATTATCAATCGCATCACGGTTGATTTTTCCACCTTTTAAAGCATATTCTATGCGCCCCTTTTGCGTGAATCCTAAGTTAGCCCCTTCTCCTACTATTTTACAACCTAGGTCAGTCCCGTTTACTCTTAATAGATCATTTGTTTTATCACCAACTTCTAAATGGGTTTCTGCAGTTGCTTTTACAAAGGTACCAATTCCCCCTAACCACAGTAAGTCGACGGGGATTTTTAAAAGAAGGATAATCAGTTCAGCAGGTGTTAGACGTGACTGAGAAATGTTAAATCTTTTTTGAATTTCCTCTGACAGGGTGAGGATTTTTGCCGATCTTTCGAAAATCGCCCCCCCTTTGGATAGGACTTGAGGATCGTAATCATTCCACCCTGATCGTGCCAGCTGGAATAGACGCTGACGTTCTAAAAAACTTTTCTCTAAATCAGGGTGGGGATCGATAAAAATATGGGAATGGTTAAAGGCGGCAATAAGCTGTATGTTTTCTGACAAAAGCATACCGTTGCCAAATACATCCCCGGCCATATCACCTATTCCCACAACGGTAAAAGGGGTCTTTTCCATATCAATATTAATTTCTTTGAAATGGCGTTTGACAGATTCCCATGCGCCCCGTGATGTAATCCCTATTTTTTTATGGTCGTAACCAACAGACCCGCCTGAGGCAAAAGCATCGCCCATCCAGAAATTATACTCTTGCGAAATACTATTTGCGATATCCGAAAAAGTAGCAGTTCCCTTATCTGCTGCTACCACTAAATAGTGGTCATCTTCATCCCATATTTTGACCCGCGGTGGGTGCACAATTTTCCCATTGATCCAATTATCTGTTAAATCAAGCATTCCCCGAATAAGGGTTTTGTAGCAAGAAACAGCTTCTTCCATCCGTTGTTGATAGGATAAGTTATCAATAGCTTTCTTGATAACAAATCCCCCCTTCGCCCCCACTGGTACAATAACAGAGTTTTTAACCATTTGAGCCTTCATGAGCTCGAGCACTTCTTTTCGGTAATCATCTTTGCGATCTGACCATCGAATGCCCCCCCGCGCGACCTTGCCCCCGCGCAAATGGATGCCTTCCATAGTGGGAGAATAAACGAAGATTTCATACATGGGCTGAATGTCATTCACTGGAGGCAGAAGACCCCCTTGTATTTTGAAGGAAACATAGGGCTTAGAATTACCGTTTTCATCATATTGGAAATAATTTGTACGAAGGGTAGCTTGGATGAGGCACAAAAAATTTCTTAAGATTTGCTCTTCACTTGCATAGGTTACTTCCTCAAGTAACTGTTCTATCTTTTCAACAGTTGGAACCACAGACACTGCAGGATCAAATCGTTGATAGAAAAGGCCAATTAACTGCCGTGTAATATCCCCATATTTTAGTAAACATTCTTCTACAATGGCGGGGTCATGACTCCACTGAAGTTGATGCATATACTTTGAATAAGCACGCAGCAAAGTCACTTCTCGGTACGACAAATTTTGTTTTATCACTAGCTTATTTAAGCCATCGTTTTCTATCGTGCCATCCCAAGTATAAACTAAAGCTTCTATAAGATTTTTCTCTAAAGAGGGAAGATGAATAATAGCCTCAGACCTTAAGGATGCTGTTAAATGGTGCATCCATAGAGTCCTATTATTTTCTTGTATATAAATGGGATAGGCTGCTTCTGTCCGCACATACAATCCAAAATTTTCTAAAATAGGAAGAACATCTGACAGAGCAATAGCTGCTTGGGGATTAAAAAATTTAAAGTTTAAATAAGATTGTTCATTTTTGGTATCTTCATAAATATGAACTTGGAGTGAGTTAGTCTCTAAAGTTTTTTTCACATAATTTATATCTATGGCTGCCTGATGGATGGAAAAAATTTCCTTATAAGATTCATTAAAAGCTGACCCAAATAGCCTCACTTT
>JBMDXI010000095.1:0-9348 GCA_048595075.1 Alphaproteobacteria bacterium | reverse complement strand
TGGGATGAACACAATCAAAAGTATCAATACCTTGACGCACGCCGATAAAAATATCGCGAATACCCCCAATTCCCAATAAGTGAATAGGACGGTCTTCGGAAAGCCGTGGAGCGATAAAGTCCACAAGTTTATACATTTGCTCTTTGGTAGACCCTAATGTTCCCCCGATAGCATGGCCGAAAAAGGGTTGGCTGTTCACAAAGTCCACAGCTTCAAGGCGCAAATCCTCAAACACCCCTCCTTGCACAATACCATACAAAGCCTGCCGACCATCTTCTCTTTTATTAAATTGGGCCAAGCTTCTAAGGGCCCAGCGATGGCTACGTTCCATGGATTTTGCTGTATATTCTTTATCTACGTGAAAGGCTGTGCACTCATCCAAGACAACAATAAGATCTGCCCCCAGCTTTTGCTGTACTTCAATGGACTTTTCAGGGGTTAAAAAATGATAGACCCCATCAATGTAAGATCGGAAACGGGCCCCATCCTCTGTAATTTTGACAAGAGAAGCATTGCGGACAATGGTTCGTTTTCCTTTAATTTCATCAAACACCGATCCATGCCCACCTAGACTAAATATTTGGAAACCCCCTGAGTCCGTTAACATGGGGCCATTCCATCCACAAAATTTATGCAATCCCCCCATTTTTGCCACTAAATCAGCCCCAGGCTGCAACATCAAATGATACGTATTGGAAAGAATAATTTGCGTTTTGGCATCCCTCACCTGATCCATCGTTAAAGCTTTCACCGTTGCTTTTGTCCCACAAAAGATGAAAGCGGGCGTCTCTAACGATCCATGAGGGGTTGTCAACACCCCTGTCCGCGCACGTCCTTGGTGAGACCGTTCAAAGATGAAGGAAAAAGAAGCTGTCATTTATATTCCAGTTTTTTTGGTTTAAGATAAGGCGTCAGGCACATAAAGCCCGTATTACCAAAGGAAATAACAACCCTTAAAATAGCTCCCCCAATAACATAGGTTATAAAGATGGTTTTCAAAGGAAGGGGACTCGGCGCTAAAATGTACCATGCCAGTAAACTAAAGACCGTATTATCCAAAAAAGAGGATACAATAAGCGACCCCAAAGACCGCATCCACAGGAAGGCTTTTCCGGTTTTTGCATAAATGAAGCGGTAGACGATCATATCTGTATATTGGCTCACAAAGTAAGAAGCCAGACTCGACACTAGGAAAATAGGGGCTGGCAAAAACAAGTATTTAAGGGCCTCATCAGTAGCAGGCGTTGCAGTCTGATAACCTAAAACAGAAAAAATAAAAATGAAGAATAGAAAATATCCTAAAAAGCCCAACGAGATATTTATAAGAACCGCAGCGCGCCCATAGTATTCGTTAATCACATCACTGCATAAGAAAATGGAAGATAGAAGGACTGTTCCCACAGCAATAGGGGTGGGATAAAAAGAAAACTGCACTTGCTTAAGAACAGCTATATTAGCTGCAAGGGTTGCAACAATCGTATAGGTGTAAAGGCCAAAGAGCCCAAAAAACCGAAAGCACCCCAAAACAAGAAGACCACATACGATCACTTTTAACACAAGGATCGTATCGGGGGAAAAAGATGTTAAAAAATTAATGAATTGAAACATGAGGCCAATTTCTTTTTATGGATATTATACAGACCACAAAAAAATTCTAGAATTTTTTCGCCCGATGACGTTAAAATATTCACGCCTCGCTTCTTCCCTACTCCCCTGCAGGCATATACCCTCAAGGGGATGTTTTACGCCTAAGCTGACTTCTTCTGAATTTTTTTCTTTAGCTTTTTCATTTCAGGGGTCAATTTTGCATTTGCCGTTTCCACTAAAAATGCATCCAAACCACCCTTGTGTTCAATCGTACGCAATCCATGCGCAGAAGTTTTAACAGCCACAGACGTCCCTAATATTTCACTCTTGAGAGAGATTTCTTGTAAATTAGGCAAAAAGCGCCGACGGGTTTTATTATTAGCGTGACTTACATTATTGCCAGATAGCACGCCTTTTCCAGTAATTTCGCAACGACGAGACATAATTTTTCCTTTCACAATTCGATGTGTGATTTTCTGTTTAAAAGAAATTCCGCCTTTGGTCAAGGGAAAAGTCAATTTTAAAGATCATAACTGCCACTAAAAAAAATAAAGCTACATAAATAGCGGAGGCCCACACGTACCCGGTTTGATGCCAAATAAAAAGACAAATAGCCGGCGTTAGCCGCCCCACTGTGGCTGCACTCAAAGCATTCCCCATCCCGATTAACAGATATTTATGATTACCTTTAAATTGATCTAAATAAAAGACATGTAAGGGACACAAATAAATAATTCCCCATATGACGATCCAGGATCGGACAAATGTCACGTAATAAAGGGAAGATTGGGGCAAGAAATAAAACAACGGAATGAGGGTGACACCTAAAACCAAGGCACAGACCCCCATCACTTGCCGCATCTGAAATCTTTTCGTCAATTCGCCGAAAAAAGGGATCAAGACCATATCGATTCCTAAAAAGATAGTATTTAACACCATCATTTCTGCCAAAGTCAAAGTAGTCACAAGCGGTACAAATGTGTTCAAAAACACAAAGGGAATAGAGTAAGTCAGCCAGGACACATTTGTCACAAGGGCAATTCTCATGACCCCCTTTCGTTCTTTCCATAAGAGTTTAAAAGTATTGGGAGACCATGCTTTAAAGAGCGCAGAAGAGGTTTGGGAGGAAATCGCCCTTCCTCTTAAGAAAAGTCCTAGGATAGCTGTCAACGCCCCCGCCCAAAAAGGAAAGCGCCAGTAGTAAGAGGGCTGATCAGTGAATGTAATGCAGGTCACCCACAAAGAGGCTAAAATAGTACCCAACACGCTGAAAGATTGGTAAAGATGAGAAAGAGACAAGGCTTTTTTCCGCGCTTTTCCTTCCAAGATATAAATTTTGGCAATGGTCGCATCTCCTGATGAACATATTCCGCGCAGAAAGCGGATCGCGATCAACCCCACAGGGGCTGCCCACCCTATAGAGGCATAGGTTGGAATACACCCCATTGCTGCCGTCATCAAAGCGACCCCCATCAAAGAAAGAGACAAGATATATTGAGGAGGCCAATAAGAAGCTAACGTGCCAAAAATAAGAGCCCCTAAAGGACGTGTGATTAAAGAAGTCGCAAAAACACTGTAAGCTAAGATGAGCTGAACAACGCCATCATGGTGAGGAAAAAACAAAGGCGCCAACACCGGGGCGATCAATCCATACAGGGCTGTATCAAAATGCTCTAAAGTATTACCGATTAAAATAGACCAATCACGTTTTGACAGACGAACGAATTTCATTGAAAGCCGTACTCTCCATGCTGAATACTTAGAGCGAGTGTAAAGAATTTTTCTCACACCACTGACAGGCTGAAGACAGATGAAAACGAATCCGCCTACGTCAACAGCATCTCATCAAATAACAGCGAAAAAAAGGGGCGTATGAGTTACTTAGTTGTATTTAACTTAAGGCCTTGGAAGCGGTTGTTAAACTTGCTGAGCTGTCCACCTGAGTCTACCAATCGATGAACCCCTGTCCATGCTGGATGCGTCTTAGGATCTACATGTAAACGAAGAGTATCCCCTTCTTTTCCCCACGTAGAGCGTGTTGTAAATTCACTTCCATCAGTCATAACAACTGTAATGGTATGATAATTTGGATGTATGCCTTTTTTCATTCTTAATTCCTTCAATACAAGATGGTTTTTATCCTACTTAATCTGATAATGCAAGAAAAAACGAACCTATATAAGCTGGAAACAATTAAATTGATGACGTTCCACCCGCTCTTTTACGTTAGTATACGGTCGTTTGATGCACTCACTTTATTAAGTGATGAGCTATATAGTAAGTTCAATAAATATTTTTCTGTGATCATCCTTGTAAATTCAACTTCTGATGTTGAATTTACGAGGAAGGAACAAAAAGGCAAGAAAAAAGATGGTGTCGGCCCTTCCCTTTATCTATCCGCTGTTTTCTTTTTTCCTTTTTCTAAGGATTGCTGTTCTAAATTTATATAAGTTTCCTTTATTTTTTATAACATACATTAGCTAACTGATATAATTTTCTTTATTAGATGCTTTTCTTATTCTATAGTCAGATTCATGAAAAAAGTACGCAAAGCAATTTTTCCTGTGGCAGGCTTAGGTACACGGTTTTTACCCGCAACCAAATCTATGCCCAAAGAAATGTTAACAGTGATTGATCGCCCGCTTATCCAATACGCCGTGGAAGAGGCGAAAGCAGCTGGTATTGAACAGTTTATATTCGTTACAGGGCGAGGCAAAACTGCCTTAGAGGATTTTTTTGATTATTCCTATGAGCTGAACTCTACCCTTGAAAAACGAGGCAAAGTTGAAGATTTAAAGCTGGTCAATGATGTAATCTTAGATGCTGGCGATGTTATTTATACACGCCAACAAGAGCCTCTGGGGCTAGGCCATGCTGTCTGGTGTGCACGGCATTTAATTGGAGATGAACCTTTTGCTGTTTTGCTGGCGGATGACCTTATTCTATCAAAAACTCCGTGCTTGAGCCAAATGATTCAAGCTCATGCTGAAAAGCCTGGCAACTACGTTGCATTGATGGAGGTTGCTGCTGACCAAACTTCCAGTTACGGTATTATTACACCTCAAGAGCGAAACGGACGCAGATTCACCATTGAAAGTTTGGTAGAAAAACCAAACCCAGCAGAAGCTCCTTCTAATTGGGCTATTATTGGTCGTTATATTTTAGAACCTTCTATTTTCCAAGAATTAGAAAACTGCAAAATGGGGGTCGGTGGGGAAATTCAACTAACAGATGCTATGGCCCGCTTATTGGAGAAAAGAGCTTTTTATGGATGGGAATTTGAGGGCACGCGCTTTGATTGTGGATCACGCCAAGGATTGTTAGAGGCCACTATTGCATTTGCTTTATCAAGAAAAGATTTGCGCGCTGATGTTTTACAGTTTTTAAAAAAATATTTACCATAGGTTAAAAAATGAAAATTACAGTCATGGGAACGGGCTATGTGGGGTTGGTAACTGGCACGTGCTTTGCAGAGTTTGGCTTCCAGGTTACGTGTGTAGATGTAGATGCCCATAAAATACACCAACTTCAAAAAGGACAGATTCCTATTTACGAACCCGGCTTAGAAGAACTAGTCCACAAAAATACAAAAGCAGGCCGCTTGCATTTTTCTACAGATATTGAAAAGGCTATCCCCTTATCAACCATCGTTTTCATTGCGGTAGGCACCCCCCCTAAAGAAGAAAATGGGGAAGCTGACCTTAAGTATGTTTTTTCAGCCGCAGAACAAATTGCTCACTCCATAAAGGACTATACGGTGATCGTCACAAAATCAACCGTTCCCGTAGACACAAATAAAAAATTAACAGAGTTTATCAAACACAAAGCTCCTCATAAAGAATTTGATGTAGTTTCTAATCCTGAATTTTTACGCGAAGGTTCAGCGATTGAAGACTTTATGCGCCCTGATCGCGTGGTGATTGGATGCTCCACTAAACGGGCCAAAGACATCATGAGTACCCTTTATAGGCCCTTGTCTTTTTTAGAAACCCCTATGGTTTTTACAGACCCTGCCTCAGCAGAAATTATTAAATATGCAGCTAATAGTTTTCTGGCCACCAAGATTACTTTTATTAATCAGGTTGCTGATCTCTGCGAAAAATGTGAAGCGAATGTGCACGATGTATCAAAAGGGGTAGGATTGGATTCCCGCATTGGGGCAAAATTTTTGCAAGTAGGCCCTGGGTATGGGGGGTCATGCTTTCCCAAAGATACTCTTGCAATGGCCCACACAGCTGAGGATTACGGCACCCCCCTTACCATTGTAGAAGCTGTTATCCAAGCAAATGAAGACCGTAAAAACCATATGATAGATAAAATTATCCAAGCTTGTGGAAATTCCGTAAAAAATAAAAAAATTGCCGTGCTTGGCTTAACTTTTAAACCCGATACAGATGATATGCGTGACAGTCCCAGTCTCACCATTGTTCCAGGCCTCCAAGAAGCAGGCGCCCAAATACGCGGATATGACCCTGTTGGCATGAAAAATGCACAAAACTATTTGAAAGATGTTGACTGGTACGACGATGCTTACAGTCCCTTAAAAGAAGCTGATGCTTTAGTCATTTTAACAGAATGGAATGAGTTTAGATTTTTAGACTTAGGTCGTGTCAAAAGTTTAATGAAACGTCCCCTGATGATCGATTTACGCAATATTTATCGCTTGTCCGATATGCAATCATCTGGATTTACTTATTATTCCTTAGGGCGCCCTGCTATACGAGCCAGCCATGAAAATTAATCATCATCATTTTCATCCTTCCATTTTAAGGGAATACGATATCCGAGGAATTTATGGCAAAACACTTTCCGAAGCTGATGCATGGGCAGTAGGTCGCTGCTTTGGAAGGGTCGTCCGTGAAAATGGGGGCACCACTGTGGCGGTGGGTAAAGATGGACGATTAAGTTCAAATTCTTTAGAAAAATCTCTTATACAGGGTCTCATTGAAACGGGCATAGACGTGGTACAATTGGGACTGTGTCCCACTCCTCTTCTGTATTATGCAGTAAAAGAAATGCCAACTGATGGGGGGATTATGATTACTGGGTCGCATAACGCTGCAAACTTTAATGGGTTTAAAATGACCTTAAAGGATCGGCCCTTTTATGGAGAAGATATTCAAAAATTTCCCCTTCTTGCCCATCATATGGACATCTCCACCAAAAAGGGGCAAATTCTTACCCACGATATTAGACAATCTTATATAGAGCGTCTTTTACAAGATTATAAAGGAAAACCCTTGAAAGTAGTGTGGGATATCGGAAACGGTGCAGCAGGAGCGGTTATAAAACAATTGATTGAACGCCTGAAAGGAACCCATATTCTTTTATTTGAAGAAGTAGATGGTACTTTCCCCAACCATCACCCCGACCCCACCCAAAAAGATAACTTATATACGTTACGCGATATGGTGCTACAAGAAAAAGCAGATGTGGGAATTGCCTTCGATGGGGATGCAGATCGTATTGGCGTTATTGATAATGAAGGAAATTTTTGGCTGGGGGATTTCCTGATGATCCTGTTTAGTCGCGCTATTTTAAAGCAGATGCCACAGGCAAAAATTATTATGGATATTAAATCAAGCGATGTGCTTGTAGAGGACATTAAAGCCCATGGGGGCGTGCCTCTCATGCTGCCAACTGGTCATTCTTTGATCAAGGCGCAGATGTCTATTTCCCATGCTCCCCTGGCGGGTGAAACAAGTGGGCATATTTTCTTCGCTGATCATTATTATGGATTTGACGACGCCTTATACGCAGCCATACGCTTACTCAATATTCTTTCTGATTTACCTGAAACTTTGGCACAGGTTTATAAAAGCTTACCCCTTGTTCACCACACTCCTGAAATCCGCATTCCCTGTGATGGGACACGCAAACATCAAATTGTAGAAGATATAAAAGAACGTCTTATGAAAAATCCGGACGCAGGGGTGATCACGATAGATGGAATTCGGGTAAAAACAGCTGAAGGCTGGTGGTTGCTCAGAGCCTCTAACACAGAAGAAGTTCTGGTTTGCCGATGCGAATCCCCTACTTTAGAAGGGTTGGAAAGTCTCAAATCAACTGTCCGCAATCAACTTTATTTAAGTCAAGTGATTGTTCCCACTCATATGCTTTAAGTTAAATTTAAAAATGAACGAATCCTCCACTCCCTAGGGGCGGCTTTTCATAGATTAGCTAAGAATTTCCCAGAAAGGGAAGTGAGGATGCCTTCATCAATATTTACTCATCTTTCTTATATAATCCTGATCTAATAAGAGCGTTTTCAAAATCTTCTAGTGTACAATTAATCTTTAGACTCAACCCTTCTTTAGACATTGACATTTTATTATATACCAGGGCCTTCAAAGTAAATCCCTTCCCTGAACTCATCCATCCTAAACTAATTTTATCAGGAGCATGGGTAATTGTAGATTGATTATCCTTCAACATAAAAGTTTTTGTCCAATTTCCTTCAAAGCGCTCTTCTTTATCTGGTGGCGTCGTCGCTGCAAATACTGAAAGGGGGATCAATCCTATAAGAGATAACTTTTTTAATATTTTCATGATTATTTCCTTATTTAAGTTTTTAGATTAATAGATATTACTTTACTTAACGGCCTTTTTAAAAACAATATATAATTTTGAGGTTTTATTGATACCTGATAGGAAGGGAGGGTAGGTTGAGGATATTCTCTTTTCCCGCAAGGCGCTCTCTATTTTGCATAACAAGACTATCAAGTTGCTGTTCCAAATCATTCCCTAGGTCATTCTCAGAGCAACATAGCTCTCTAAGAGAACTTTGAAGGATTGCTTCCTTTAACTTGTCCCCCCCCTCAGGTGTTATGCCGTTATTACTTACATCCAGTTTTTCCAAACAGGTTTCAGACAGAATCGCTGCTAAATCCTCCACTCCCTCGTCCTCTATCTCATTCGATCCCATATCCAGCACTTTCACGCGGGTGTGGGGTAATACCCTTGCTAAAGACTTGGCACCTGCTGCTCCTATGCAATTTTCATATATACAAAGCTCTCTCACTTGGCTTCCTATCAATCCCTGGGCTAAGGCCTCAGCCCCATTGTCCCCTATTTGATTGCTATTCAAATCCACCTTTATGAGGGGGATGTTGCCCAATAGATTGGCTAAAGCCCTGACTCCATCTGCCCCCACTTGATTTTCCCCCACACATAAAAATGTTATTTTTCCCCATCGTAGTCCCTTGACTAAAGTGCTCATTTTTTGATCATCTATTTGATTTTCATGCAAATGGAGGACTGTGAAGGCACTCTGCCCTAAACATGCTGCGATGGATTCTACTTCTTCTAGGCTCAGAAATTTATTCCATAGATTAAGTTTTGTTTCATTTCCATCTATTGCGGAATTTTGCTCTATAAGTAGCTGAAAAATTCTTCTGTGTTGAAGAGTAGGAACTATAGGTTGCCACCGGCTCGGGGTAGAAAAAGCGGATATTTCTTCCAATGACGAGTCTTTGGATGCTGCCTGAATTGTTAGCGTTTTTATAAAAACCGTCCCAATTATTATAAAATAGGATAGAAATTTATTCATTTGAGCCCTCCTTCATAATTACTTTATAATTACTTTTTTAATTCTTATTTTATCTAACCTTATTCTCCCTCCTAAGACCCGTCAATAAAAACTTTGTTTGTATAAGTTCTTTCTTTTTTGTGGGGCTTGTATTAAAATCTGCACCGTATAATTAAATAAGCGAGGTTGCGCATGGAAATATTTTGGTTATCAATTTTGCAGGGAATTACTGA
>JBMDXI010000094.1:0-2297 GCA_048595075.1 Alphaproteobacteria bacterium | reverse complement strand
CAAAAAAATCCTGCAGATGCGTATCGTTATACCACAAAGGGAAATACAGTTGCGGTTATTTCCAATGGAACGGCTGTGTTGGGATTGGGGAATATAGGGGCTTTGGCTTCCAAACCTGTTATGGAAGGGAAATCCGTTTTATTTAAAAAGTTTGCAGATATTGATTCTTTTGACTTAGAGGTTAGCACCGAAAATGTTGATGAATTCGTGAATTGTGTTAAATACCTAGGGGCCGGTCTTGGGGGTATTAACTTAGAAGATATTAAGGCCCCAGAATGCTTTATGATTGAAGAAAAGCTAAAAGCCCAGATGGATATTCCTATTTTTCATGACGATCAGCATGGAACAGCTATTTGTATGCTGGCGGGGCTCTTAAATGCCTTAGAATTAAGTAAAAAATCTCTCACTAATGTGAAGATTGTTATTAATGGCGCAGGGGCGGCCTCAATTGCTTCCTCTAAATTGTTGGCTAAGGTAGGGGTGCCCAAATCAAATTTAATTCTGGTAGATAGAACAGGAGTCATTTATAAGGGGCGGAAAGAATCCATGAATGTATGGAAAGAAGAATTTGCCAATGATACGGATGCTCGCACCTTAGCACAAGCGGCGCAGGGAGCAGATATATTAATAGGTCTTTCTTCTAAACAAGCATTTAATGGGAATATGGTTAAAAATATGGCAAAACAACCCATCATTTTTGCTATGGCCAACCCTGATCCTGAAATCACACCAGAAGATGCCCATGGAGCTGTGCCTGATGCTATTGTTGCTACGGGGCGCTCTGATTATCCTAATCAAGTCAACAATGCCCTATGTTTCCCTTACCTATTCCGCGGGGCTTTAGACGTTCAAGCCACCGAAATTAACGACGAAATGAAAATTGCAGCGGCAAAAGCATTGGCAGCGCTGGCTAAAGAACCAGTGCCTGAAGAAGTGGCGCTTATTTACGCGGATCGCCAGCTTACATTCGGCAAGCAATATATTATTCCTGTTCCTTTTGACCCACGCCTTATGGTGGTTTTGCCTGTTGCAGTGGCAAAAGCAGCCATGGAAACAGGGGTGGCCAAGAAGCCAATCCATGATTTAAAGGCCTATGCCCAGCAGTTAAAAGAGCGAAAAGACCCCACCTATTCCACCCTTTCTTTAGCTTATGAAGGCGCACGAAAGAAGCTAAAACGCATCATTTTTGCGGAAGGAGAAGAAGAAAAAATGATTCGTGCCGCTGTAGCGTTTCACGCAGAAGGGCTCGGAAAATCAATTTTATTGGGGCGCGAAGAGGTTATCCAACAGAAAATGCAACAGCTTTCTATCGTGCAACCGGAAGATTTGCTGATTCATAATGCAGCCCATATGGAACAAAATCAGCGCTACGCCGACTTTCTGTATGAAAGAGGTCAAAGTAGAGGCCTCACCCGCGCAAATTGCCAGAAAATGGTTCATCAAAATAACCATATTTTTGGGGGGTGCATGTTGCATTTTGGGTTGGCTGATGGAATGGTAACAGGTCTTCTCCACCCTTATGACAATATCTACAGCGATATGAATTTAGTGTTGGCGGCCTCTCCTAACAAGGCAATTTTCGGCCTCTCCTTGGTGGCGCTAAAAGATCACACCCTCTTCGTTGCTGATACTGCCATTCACGAGGTACCAACGGCTGAAACGCTGGCTGGTATTGCCCTTCAAAGTGCTGAGAAAGTGAAATATTTAGGCTATGAACCCCACGTTGCTTTCTTAGGGTCAAGCAAAGAGGACGCTAACCGTACGGTTGCAGAAGCTATTGCCCTTCTTAAGAAAGAAAAGCCTGCTTTCACCTATACGGGCCCCGTGTCAGTAGAAACGGCCTTAAATAAAGAGAATACCGCCAACATCCTGATCATGCCTGACCTGCAGACAGCAACTATTTCAACCCAGCTGCTGGCTCAGTTATGCCAAGCGGATCTCATAGGGCCTATTTTGATAGGATTAGAAAAACCAGTGCAAATTGTCCAAGCTACGACCACAGTTTCCGAATTAGTGGCGCTAGCTGTTATGGCTGCTAAAGGTTTCTGAGCCCATATAAATGAGATAGAACGGGACTTAGTTACCCTCGTCACTTCCCTCTGTGATTCCCCCGTGCTTGATACAGGGGAATCAGGGGGTGGGCGTTCTTGTCCTCATTTTTGTACTCGTGACTATAGTTAAGGCACCCTGCTGCTTCGCTATACTCTGCAGCGCTTTTTCATAAGAAGTATCCCCCCGAAAGATAACATGCTTTATTCCATGGTGGAGCGCACTCAAAGCCAGGCCAGGGTAAGGCC
>JBMDXI010000093.1:0-4904 GCA_048595075.1 Alphaproteobacteria bacterium | reverse complement strand
TCGCTTGGTTAAGAAATATGGGGTAGGGATGGTTGTTTCTGAAATGATTGCCAGTCGGGCTATGATTATGGAAACAAGACAATCTTTACTAAAGGCTAAGCATACCAAAGAAGAATTTCCTATTGCCGTTCAATTGGCTGGTTGTGAACCCGAGGTAATGGCTGAGGCCGCTAAATTAAATGCTGACTTGGGTGCCCAAATTATTGATATCAATATGGGGTGCCCCATGAAGAAAGTAACGAATGGTTATGCAGGATCAGCCCTGATGAAGGATGAAACCCTCGCCGCGAAAATTATTGAAGCAACAGTTAAGGCTGTTAATTTGCCTGTAACTTTAAAGATGCGCATGGGATGGGATGACAATCATAAAAATGCCCCTCGTCTTGCAAAGATTGCGCAAGATTTAGGAATCAAAATGGTTACGGTTCATGGACGTACGCGCAACCAGTTATATAATGGAAACGCAGATTGGCCTTTCATTCGTAAAGTGAAAGAAGCTGTTTCTATTCCCGTTGTTGGCAATGGGGATGTTAAAACATTTGAAGATGTTAATCTTTTATTTGAGCAGTCGGGAGCAGATGCGGTCATGATTGGGAGAGGGGCCTATGGGCGCCCCTGGTTTTTATCTCAAGTGATTCACTTTTTAAGAACAGGAGAACGGTTGCCTCCTCCGTCTCTTAGGGAGCAATTAGAAGTCATTTTAACCCATATTGATCTTTTGGTAGAACATTATGGAGAATTTACAGGTGTACATATGGCGCGAAAGCACTTAGGGTGGTATAGTAAAGGCCTAGATTCATCTGCTGAGTTCCGTGTGCGGGTTAACCAAATGCAGCAAGAAGCTCCTTTAAAGGAATGTGTGCATAACTTCTATAATAGCCTTATGGAAAAAGATATTTAAAATGACAAAAGAATCCCTTTCTTCATTGATTGAGTCCTACTTAATAGTATATTTTCAGCAGGAAGAAAACGCCATGGACCTTAAAAACCTTCATCCAACTTTAATCCAAGCTGTGGAAAAGCCATTAATTCACATTGTGCTCAAGCATACTCAATATAATCAAAAACAGGCGGCTGAAATTTTAGGTTTAAACCGTAATACGCTCAGGAAGAAAATAATTACACTCGGTGTTGAGGTCAAACATGATGCTTCCTCGCACCCCTAAGAGTTTTTGGAGTTTTGCAAAGCCTTTAAATAGAACTTTGCCCAAATTTCAGCGCGGGGCTTTAAAGCATAATATCTCTGTTTTAGTTGTCTTCTTCTCTCTGATCCTCGCTATTGTTACTTTAAGCATATTAAGTGGTTTTTCGGTATTAAGTGCAAATCCCCAATTCGTGCTGGGGATTTTAATTGCAGATATTATAACCTTTCTTATCCTAGGTCTTTTTATTGCCAAGAAACTGATTGAGTTATGGATCGAACGTAAGCATGGATTGGCCGGGTCTAAAATTCATGTGCAGTTTACTTTAATTTTTTCGGCCCTTGCTATCGTTCCTGCTATTACGATGACTTTGTTATCGGCATTCTTTTTTCATTTTGGTATCCAGGATTGGTTTAGTAATCGGGTAAAAAGTGCCCTAGGAGAATCGGTATCAGTGGCAGAATCTTATTTGCAAGAGCATAAACGTATTGTGGCAAAAGACGCCAATCTGATGGCCTATGATCTTGATAGGCAATTTGATAAATTAAAAAATAATCGGACAGAAGTAGACCATTACTTAACAGTGATGGCTGGTTTAAGGTCTTTGTCAGAGGCAATTGTATTTGATGATGCTCAAAATCTGTTGGGGCGATCTAACCTTACTTTTGCCCTTCAATTTGAACCTATTCCTTTAGAGGCGATTGACAAAGCAAAAACAGGGAAAGTTGCTTTTCTCAGTAGTTCTCACAAAGATCGCATTCGTGCTCTTATAAAACTGCCCTCAACATCGAATGTGTATTTATTTGTAGGGCGTTCAGTGGATCCTACTGTTTTACAGCATTTACACAAGGCAGAAACTATTTTTCGTGAATACGGTATTTTAGAAGGAAAGCGCTTAGGGTTTGAGATAGTTGTGATAGGCTTATTTTTTGTGATTGCCTTGCTATTATTGCTTGTATCAATTTGGATGGGTCTTGTCATGGCGCGTCGTCTTGTGCAACCGATCAAAGAACTTATTGAGGCTTCAGAAAAAGTACGTCGGGGTGATTTAGAAGCCCAAGTACCAGAGCGGGATCAAAAAGATGAGCTGAATATCTTAAGCCATTCATTCAACCGTATGACTAAACGCTTGGCCCATCAACAAACTGAACTCTTAAAGACGAATAAAATACTGGAAGAAAGACGACAGTTTATTGAGTCTACTCTTGCGGGGGTATCGTCAGGAGTGGTGGGGTTAGATATGGAAGCAAAAATTCTTTATCCCAATGAAATGGCTTCTAAATTATTGAATATGAATCTTGAAGCCTATAAGGAAAGTAAAATTACACGGTTGGTTCCAGAATTACTTCCCATCTTTAAAAAAGCCCTTAAGTCTGGTTTTTCCTTTACAGAAGACCAGGTAGAAATTAATTTAAAAGGGCGCCTAAGAATGTTTAAAGTTCACTTTGTCCCTGAAAAAAACCAAGAAGAAATTAAAGGATATGTTTTAACTTTAGATGATATTACGAATTTAATTGCGGCCCAAAAACAATCTGCTTGGGCGGAAGTCGCCCGGCGGGTCGCGCACGAGATCAAAAATCCGTTGACTCCCATTCACTTATCCGCTGAGCGCTTAAAGCGTAAATACTTTAAAGAAATTAAAACGGATCCATCCTCCTTCTTAGAATGTGTGGATACGATTACGCGCCAAGTAAACTTTATTGGGCACCTGGTGTCAGAGTTTTCGGCTTTTGCGCGGTTGCCAGCCCCAACTATGAGTCAACATAGTCTTAATACTATTTGTGAGCATAGTATAGCTTTACAAAAGAACATTTATCCTTCCATAGAGTTTGACCTTGATCTGCCAGCCGCACAATGTCTTTTTCAGTGTGATGAGCAACAGATCAACCAAGTATTGGCTAATTTATTAAAAAACGCGGCAGAAGCTATTTTAGAGCATACGACTGTTAAGAAAAAACCGCGAATTTCTTTAAGTGTGAAAGAGGATGCTGACTCGATTGAAATCGTTATTACTGATAATGGGCCAGGATTTCCCCTTGATAGAAAAGACAATCTTTTAGATCCTTACATCACAACGCGTTCTAAGGGGACAGGATTAGGTTTAGCAATTGTTAAAAAGATTGTGGAAGATCATAAGGGAGAAATTTATCTTTTAAATCAAAAGAAAGAAGACGGAGCTATTGTACGTTTAGTGTTTCCTAAAAGTAACAAAACGTGATATTATTGTCACAATTAGAGAGAAACTAACCTATGTCTTATGATATTTTAATTGTGGATGATCAAGAGGATATTCGCCTTACCCTTTCCAATATTTTGCAAGATGAAGGGTATAATCCTCGTCAGGCAACTAATGGCCCTGAAGCTTTAGAGCAGGTTAAAATTCGGCGGCCTCATTTAATTATTTTAGATATCTGGTTTAATGATAACCGCTTAGATGGCTTGCAAACTCTTGATTTACTAAAGCAATTACATCCTCATGTGCCTGTTGTGATGATAAGTGGTCATGGAAATATCGAAACAGCAGTTTCTGCTTTAAAAAAGGGGGCTTATGACTTTATAGAAAAGCCCTTTAAAACCGACCGCCTTTTAAATATTATTCAGCGTGGGTTAGAGCTTTCCCAGCTGCAGCGCGAGATTCAAATGCTTCAGCAAGAGGTAGATCGTGTTCAAGAGCTAACGGGAGCATCTTCTCATATTGTTACACTGCGCCAATCTGTAGAGCGGGTGGGAAAAACAAATAGCCGTATTATGATTGAAGGGCCTGCAGGCGTAGGAAAAGAAGTGCTCGCTCGCCTTATTCATCAGAATTCTTATCGGGCCTCCCATCCTTTCGTAGTGGTTAATTGTACAAATCTATTGCCCGCTCGGTTTGAGGAAGAGCTATTTGGAACAGAAAAACGGACAGGGCCCTTACAAACTGATTTGAAATTAGGATTACTTGAAAAAGCTGATGGCGGGACACTTTTCTTAGATGGTATAGGGGAAATGCCTTTAGAAACACAAGGTAAGATTTTGCAAGTGTTGCAGGACCAAAGTTTTTATCGGGTAGGGGGGACGAAACCTATTCAAGTAGATGTGCGCGTGATTTCAGCTACAACAAACTCTTTATCCGATACTATTAAAAAAGGTCTCTTCCGAGAGGATTTATACTACAGATTAAATGTCGTTCCCTTAAGTATTTTGCCGCTTTCACAACGACGTGAGGATATTACTCTTTTAGCCCAACATTTTATAAATAAATTTTATACAGCTTTAGGAAAAGAAACTGTCCAATTGACAGAGGAAGCAAAGCTTGTTTTAGAAACATATGCTTGGCCAGGAAATGTTCGCCAACTGAGGAATACGATGGAATGGCTTTCTATTCTTCATCCCGAAGCGATAGAAATTACGGCGGAGATGATGCCTGTTGAGCTTAAAAATTTACCCTCTGAACAGCAAATGGCTATGAACCCCAATACCCTTTTAAGCTTACAAATAAAACAAGCGCGGGAAGAATTTGAAAGAACTTATTTAGAGCTCCATATTAAACGTTTTAATGGAAATATTTCTAAAACAGCTGAAGCAGTGGGGATGGAAAGAACAGCTTTGCATCGCAAAATAAAAATGCTGAATCTTGCTTAGGGGAAAGGTTTAGAAAAAAGCGCTATTGTTAGTTTTTCTTCAACAGAGAGTTCATCCTATCCCGATCTTTGCGCGTATAGCCAACCGTAGAGGGCTGTGAAGAAGGCGCGCGAGAGAATTTAGCCACTAATTCATCTTTAG
>JBMDXI010000092.1:0-1667 GCA_048595075.1 Alphaproteobacteria bacterium | reverse complement strand
TGCAAAAAGTCACGTCCTAGAACAGGCTGTTTACAAGGGAGGCATTTACCAGGAAGAACGGCCGCTTGAGCAATCTCACCTATTATTAGGGTTCCAAGGAGACTCTGTATTTGATGATTATTATAGAGCCTCTTTATATTCCACAATTCTGGGGGGCGGGATGTCGTCTCGTCTCTTTCAGGAAGTGAGAGAAAAGAGAGGCCTTGCTTATTCTATCTACTCCTATAGTTCAGCTTCTACTGATGTGGGAATGTTTAGCATTTATGCGGGCACTTCTCCCCAATCTGCAGAATCTCTGAAAGAAGTTATTCATGACGAGATGGAAAAACTACCCCGTACTCTCAAAGAGGAAGAAATTAAGCGGGGGAAGGCCCAGTTAAAAGCAAGTCTTTTGATGGGAATTGAAAGCATGTCAACTGTGGCTAAGATGCTGGCCCAGCATCTTTTAACCTTTAATGAAGTAAAAACCCCTACCCAGATAATTAATGAAATGGAAAATATTCAAAAAGAAGACTTGATTGCATTTGGTCAGAAAATTCTGCAGTCACCCTTAACGTTTGCGAGTATTGGGCCTGTTCCCCTCAAACTATAATGCCATTCGCTTCTACTCTTTTTTTCTGGACCCCTTGACCTGTTAAAAATTTTGATTTATATACAACTTAGCAGTCGACAGAGGAGAGTGCTAATTAGTGTTAATTTTTTAAGCTTTAAAAAGAGGAAATCATGAAATTTAGACCTTTACATGATCGTATTTTAGTCCGTCGTTTGGAACAAGAAGAAAAAACGAAGGGGGGAATCATCATTCCTGATACCGCAAAAGAAAAACCCATCCAGGGAAAAGTATTAGCTGTAGGATCAGGTTCTCGCGATGAAAACGGGAAGATACATCCCTTGGAAATAAAAGTAGGAGACACCATTGTTTTCGGCAAATGGTCAGGAACTGAAGTCAAAATAGACAATGAAGAATTACTTGTGATGAAAGAATCCGATGTTTTCGGAATCATATAATTAAAAGGAGATAAATTATGAGTACAAAAGAAATTAAATTTTCAACAGATGCCCGCAGTAAAATGCTCAAAGGGCTAGATATTCTAGCTGATGCCGTCAAGGTAACGTTAGGGCCCAAGGGACGGAATGTGATTTTGGAAAAATCATTTGGGGCGCCACGCATTACAAAAGACGGGGTCTCTGTGGCTAAAGAAATTCAATTGGCCGACAAATTTGAAAACACAGGCGCGCAGATGATCCGTGAAGTTGCAAGCAAAACAAATGATATTGCTGGTGATGGAACAACGACCGCGACTGTACTCGCTCAAGCCATTGCGCGGGAAGGATTAAAATCTGTGACGGCTGGTATGAATCCTATGGATTTAAAGCGTGGGATTGATTTAGCTGTGACAGCTGTTATAGAGCAAGTTCGCAAACACTCTAAAGAAATCACCACGAATGGTGAGATTGCCCAAGTGGCGACTATTTCTGCGAATGGTGAGAAGGAAATAGGCGAAATGATTGCTAAAGCCATGAGTGCGGTTGGCAAAGAAGGGGTAATCACCATTGAAGAAGCTAAATCTACAGACACAGATTTGGAAGTTGTGGAAGGGATGCAATTAGACCGTGGATATATTTCCCCCTATTTCGTCACTAACCCCGAAAAAATGACCTGTGAA
>JBMDXI010000091.1:0-11540 GCA_048595075.1 Alphaproteobacteria bacterium | reverse complement strand
ATATAAATCCCCAATCACCTGTATAGCCCATTTGAATATAAATCCATTCCCAATCGCTAACACTATAAAATGATTCACATGTTAGCTGCCAGTAAAGTAGATTAACTTTCTCTTTCTCATTCCTCCACGATTCAACCATGATATATTTACTGTATCTCCCCACTCTTTCAATTTCTCGTATAGCATTAAATAGTCGAGCAATAGGAAGATTATGAAGCCCTCCCAAAGAAATAACTAAATCAAACTCTTTATCTTTAAAAGGCAAGCTAACTGCATCACCAACAGTTAAATTATTTTTTATCTCTTCTTTGGAGTTTTTAATTGCATATTGAGAAATATCCAACCCTTTTATTTCTATTCCAGGAACAACTTGCATAAGTTCATATAGCAAATAACCTTTTCCACAGCATACATCTAAAACCTTATTTCCCGGCTTTAAATTATAATATTTTGCTATTTTTTGGGCTATAGGGTACCAACGTCCATCATATTGATAGCCGCCATATCCATAACGTCGATCTCCATCCCAATACTCTTCCCCAAATCTTTTAGCTACAATTGCACATTCTGATTTATCATTTTCAATAACGCGCTGTATATAGTTCCTCTGAGTTTTAGTATGCAACTCATTAATAAAATCGATATAAGCCACTTTCTATCTCCCTATAGTCATTGAAACGAGCAGCCATCTTTATATCAAATATCTTTTCCCATTTTTCTATGTCCTCAACTGAACTTAAAAGTTGTCCCTCTACGGCCCCGCCTATTTTACATTTTGCCTCAAGAAAACGCACATATATTTCCATTCTTCTTTCTTTTTCTGTAGGAAGCATAAACATAGAATATAAAGCCACTCCTTCCAATTCATTTAATTCTTCTATAATATTCTTAAAAATCATAAAACAATTATTCATGCAATACTCTGTAGCACTTAGCTTATAAATATATCCTTTTGATTCTAAAAAATTTCTTATGACCAAGTTTTGCACATGCTGAGGAACAACGCAGCCCTCAATATCTCTACTTGCAACATATCCTCTAAAACCTTGCTTCATTTTTTACCTCAGGAAAATAGAATTTTAATCCTAATTGGGTAGCAGGTTTTAAAGAAATAGGCTCAAAAAATTCTCCTAATTTTTTATCTCTATAAGGAGAAAAAATACTCTTGAATCTACAGTTACTTGACCACCGAGTTTCTGCCTCTTTATTTATAATATTACCATGCATCATATTTTGAGAAAAAAGCAAAAATTGCCCATAATCAACTGAGAGCCATATTAAGCGGTTTTTTATTTTTTGTAAAAAACTTGCTTCAGATTCATGAGAATTCTCTTCGAAAATTTTTAAGGTTTCTTCATTACTATATCTAGGAACAATATACATACTTTTTGTTTTGTAAGTATTAACATAGGGCAACCACAGAACTACTTCATAAGGAGAATCCCCATTCCACACATCTACATGCAATGGAAGAGTAGAACTAGAATCATGAGGCAATTGAATACTAAGATTTAAGCGTTTCTGCATAACAAGTTCATTGCCTACAATAATATCAAGCATATTTTTTGCTAATGAGTAATAGGCATCTCGAGCCCAAGGGGTATCATTAAGAGCATTTATTGCTGCTACCCTGATTTTATTTAGCTCTTCTACACGTACGTGATTGTGAATACTATCTAAAAAAAGTTGCTTATTGGTTGACACAGATATATCTAATTTTTTTGCAGTAAATAAGACCAAAAAATCCCTTATTCTATCCAAGTTTTCTCTATTTTCCACACTTGAAATAATATATCCATCTCGAAGAAATTCCTGAATAGATTTTTCTTGGTTATTTATGTTACCCACAGTTTTGCCCTTTCTAATTGTAAATTTTCTATAAGAGTCCTAGCACACGCATATATTTTATCAGCATTTAACCCTTGTTGATCCATTAACATGTTTTGGGTGCCGTAATTTTTTGCAAAACAATCTTGTATTCCTAATCTTTTTATAAAAGGCAGAGGTTTTCTAGAATGATCTACCAATAGCTCTATTACTGCACTGCCAAATCCACCCACTAAACTATGTTCTTCCACCGTGACAATAAGATTCGTTTCTTCTGCACTTTCTAAAATAAGTTCCACATCTAAAGGTTTAATAGTATGGATATGCAAATGCTTTACATGAATTCCTTCTGCCATAAGATTCATAGCCACCTTAAAAGTTTGGGTAGTAGCTATACCTGTACTAATAAAAAGCAGTTGATATTTTGTAGTTAAAGGATAATGGTTTTTACTATCTAGCATTACAATACCTTTTCCAATTTGAAAGCCACGCTCTGCTGCACTAACAACTTCATCGCCTCCCTTAGCAAGACGAATGTACATGGGCTTTTCCCACTTTAAAGAACATTCCATCAAACGAGAAATTTCCTCTGCATCGCATGCAGCAACTACTGTCATTTCAGGCACAGCCCGCATAATTGCTATATCTTCTATTGCTTGATGAGTTGGGCCTAAAGGAGCATATACATACCCCCCCCCATTTCCAATAAGACGAACGGGCAATCCTTGGAGACAAATATCAATAACAATTTGTTCGTAACATCTGCGAGTTAAAAAAGTAGCAATAGTATTAACGTATGGAATAAATCCATTCATAGCTAGTCCTGCAGCCATCCCTATGATGGCTCCCTCTGCTATTCCTTCCATAAAATACCTATTTGGAAATTGCTCTTTCATTTTTTCTAAGAGCCCAGGCGAAAGGTCTGAACCTATAAACACCACTCTCTCATCTTGTTGAGCTAACTTAAAAATACTATCAATACTTCTTTTTCTCATTTTTTATTTCTTAAAATGTTTGCAAAATTTTGATTTCTTCAGGAGAAAGTTTTGATTTATGGTGCCACTCTAAATTATTTTCGGCCACCTTTAACCCCTTCCCTTTGATAGTATGACAAATCAAACACTTAGGCTTAAGTATATTTTTTTCTTGTACTAACAATTCGAGCTTGCTTTTTAAGCTGTTGATATCATGTCCATTACACTCCTCCACATGAAATCCAAAGCTAGTCCACTTGTCATGCAGTGGCTCCATATCCAAAATTTCTTTGGTGGTACCTGCAGATTGCATTTTATTGTAATCCACCAAAACGAGCAGATTGGATAGATTATGTTTAGAGGCAATAGCTGCAGCCTCCCACGTCGTCCCCTCATTAATTTCTCCATCTCCTACTAAAACAAAAACATTAAAAAAAAGTTTTTTAATTCTTGAAGATAGGGCCATACCTACACCAATAGGCAAACCATGACCCAAAGACCCTGTACTAGCCTCTACCCCGGGGATAGTAATTTCAGGATGACCTCCTAATATAGAATCAAAATTACAAAAGGAATTTAAGAGAGCAACATCAAAAAATTTCTTATCTGCTAAAATAGCATATAAAGCCAGGCACCCATGTCCTTTACTTAAAATAAATCTATCTCTATTTAGCATATAGGGATTAGAAGGATCATAGTGCATAATATGGTCATATAATACCCTTAAAATCTCTATAATAGATAAAGCCGCACCCACATGCCCCCTTTTACCTTCTATAAGAGATCTAAAAACTAAAGAGCGCAAATATATGCTACGTTCGTCAATTTTTTGTGGCACTAAACTATACCCCCCTCTTAAAATTATCTTGTAAAATTTATATTAAGATTTTATATATAAAAAAAATAAAATTTACAATAAATAAATAGAGGTATAAATAATTTATCTCTCTACCTACTTTAGAAGGGAAATGCTGTCGGCGAATTAAAATGACCCAAATGATCACAAATAAAAATTGGCCTCAAATTTTCGACTCTGTGGTTAGTGCAAAAAAATTACAACCTATTATTTCTTACTTAATGAATGAATTTTATAAAATTCATGACTTGTATAAAGAAAAATTTAATTTCAATTTAAGCTTGCCAACAGAACATAATTATTTTGAAGAATTCTTAAATTCTAAGAACTTAACAATTCAAGAAAAGCAAACGATACAAGGACATTTTTCTAAAGAGGTCAGGTTAAATGAAAAAATTATAGAACTTGGTTGCCTGATAGGAAATGTAATATCGTCACAATTGGAAAGAAATATAACTTTTATGCATATGCCCCCTATGGCGCGGTTTGCACCTCCCCACAATAAACATGGTATGGTGCCTCCCCACAAAGACAAAGATTACAATACTCATGTAGAAAATTTTTTAACTGCTTGGGTGCCGCTGGTAGATATTAATCCTTCTGTAGGGGGATTAAGATTTTACTATCCTTCATCAGAAGTTAAACCTCTTGAGACTAAAAACTATGATCGATCAAAATGGCTCCCTCCTCTCGAAGTAGAAGGCGCACCCGTTAGAGATATTAATCAATTAAAAATAGGAGATGTGGTTGTATTTGAGGAAGACGTCATACATGCTAGCCTACCTAATACCTCTACTATCATGAGACTCAGTTTAGATTTTAGATTTTTTTCTACCACTACTTCTTCTACCAAGTCTACTATCAATATAGTTACAAAGGAAAAATATATAATTTAAGAAGAGAAGAGAATGAATTCTATTACTTTTAACAAAAATGATGGCTTTAAGAAAAGCTCTTTTGATTCGGTGATTGAGCAAAAAATAGCAGCTCATTGTAAAAAATTTAATATAGATCCTTTAACAGCTGCTAAACATTTTTCTATTTTACTCCGTCGACATGCATTAAAAAGATTTCTAGCTCATGAAAAGCTATTTTCTTTAGCATTAAATATTCCTGGTGATATTGCAGAATTAGGAGTCTACAGAGGAATGGGGTTATTTACATGGGCTAACCTATTAGAATGCTATGCTATCGGAGACAGAACAAAGATAGTATATGGTTTTGACAACTGGGCAGGTTTTAAAGAGCTATCTCATAAGGATGCTCAGATTCACCAAAATTGTGGGAAAGACGTGGGAGGTTTTGATAGTTCGATTTTTTATGAAGAAATTCAAAGTGCGATACAAATTTTTGATGAAGATCGTTTTATTCCCCAAAAACCACGCATTAAGCTAATTTCAGGCGACATTGAAAAAACAGTGCCTCAGTTTATAAAAGAAAACCAGGGCCTCCGATTTTCTTTGGTGCATTTTGATTGTGATCTTTATAAACCTACCTTAGAAGCCCTAAAAGCTTTATGGCCTGTTATCACAAAAGGAGGTGTTCTTATTTTTGACGAATATGCCATCCCTGAATGGCCAGGAGAAACAAAAGCAGTGGATGAATTTTTCCAACATAAAGAAGTTCGCCTACAAACTTTTGAGTGGACAAATGTTCCTGGTGCTTATATTATTAAGCCTTAGCATGATTTAAGTTACCTCTACAAAGTTTCTTACACCCTATAACGAAACATATATAAAAAAAGAGAATGATAAAAATGGGAATTCTTGAAACATCACTTTTAAAAACAAAGACTAAAGTTCCATGGTCATACCTTGCTAAACAGTTTACCAATGAAGCTTTTGAACAAATTTCTCAAAACTTGAAAGAATTTGTTGCAACAGAGGATTTTACCTTAGGAGAACCTCTAAAAGAGTTTGAAAAAAGATTTGCAAGTCTAATTGGAACTAAGTTCGCTTTTGGCGTAAACTCTGGCACAGATGCTATCAAACTTTCTCTAAAAAGTCTCAATATTGGCCCGGGGAGTGAAGTTATAACAACAGCAAATACATTTATTGCTACAGTAGGGGCTATCGTAGAAAATCATGCAACCCCTGTTTTCGTTGATTGCACAGATAATTTATGTATGAATGTAGATCAGATAGAGGCAGCTATTACTCCTCGCACTAAAGCAATTGTTGCTGTGCACCTAGCAGGGCAAATGACGGATATGCCTAAACTGCTAGATATCTCTCAAAAATATAGCCTGCCTATTGTAGAAGATGCGTGTCAATGCATATTAGGTAACATTAATGGAAAAAATGCGGGAACATATGGTGTGTTTGGTGCATTTTCCCTCCACCCTTTAAAAAATCTTAATGTGTGGGGAGATGGAGGTATGATTGTTACTAATGATGAAGTATTTGCAGATAAAATTTCCTTATTAAGAAACCATGGACTTAGAAGCCGCGATACTGTTGAAATAATGGGATGCAATTCACGCCTAGATACTCTTCAGGCAATTATTGGAAATTGGCTTATTCCACAAGTTGACATTATCACAAACACTCGCATAAAAAATGCTGCTTATCTGGACACACATCTTAAAGATATTCCGGCAGTTACTTTACCGTCTAGGTTTACAAATAGAAAGCTTGTATTTCATCTTTACATACTGTTTGTAAAAAAACGCGATGAGCTTTTAAAGTTCTTGCAAAGAAAAGGAATTCAAGCAAAAATTCACTACCCTCTCCCTGTTTATCGCCAGCCTGCTTTAAGTTATCTCGGCTATAAAAAAGGAGATTTTCCTGCAACAGATTTACAAGCAGAAACCATGATTTCTTTACCCGCTCATGACCATTTACAACAAGAACAATTAGACTATATGATTAACTGCATAAAAGAATTTTATAATGCATGAATACCGCCAAATTCCTTATGTGAACTTAGCAAAACTTGCCTCTCAAACATGGGAAGAGTTATTGCCTGCCTTGCAAAAGATTATTGCTTCAGGGAAATTTATTTTAGGGGAGGAAATAGAAAAGCTTGAGGAAGAAATTGCTCATTTCTGTGATGTAAAATATTGTATTGCCCTTAATTCAGGAACCGATGCACTTATATTATCGTTAAAAGTATTAGGAATAGGTCCTAAGGACGAAGTCATTACTCCCCCCAATTCTTTTGCAGCTTCCACAGCTAGCATTGTTCATGTGGGCGCCACCCCTATCTTTGCTGATGTTTTAGAAGATCAAAACATAGATCCTCTATCTATTGAGAAAAAAATCACCCCTCGCACCAAAGCTATTATGCCGGTTCATCTAACAGGTAGAATATGTCAAATGGATAAAATTATGAATATTGCGAAAAAGCATAATCTTCTCGTTATAGAAGATGCTGCTCAGTCTATAGGATCTACCTATCAAGGAAAAAAGAGTGGCTCTTTTGGAGTAGTAGGATGTTTTTCAGCTCATCCTTTGAAAAATTTGAATGCATTTGGAGACGCCGGCTTTGTAACTACCTCAGATTCTATCATAGCCAATAGATTAAAAAAGCTAAGGAATCATGGGCTACAGGATAAGTTTACGATAGCAGAGTGGGGCATTGTATCACGGATGGACACCATACAAGCAGTTATTTTAAGGCATCACTTAACGAAGCTATCAACCATTATAGAGGCTCGTCGTAAAAATGCTTCTTTTTATAACTCTCATATTAAAAATCCAAAAATCACTAAACCTATTTGTAGAGACGAAGAATTTAACACATTCCATACTTATGTAATACAAACAGATACAAGAGATAATTTAAAATCCTATCTGGAAAAATACGGCATCGGGACAGCAATCCACTACCCTGTTCCTATACATCTTCAACCAGCAGCAAAGAATTTAGGGTATAAAAGAGGAGATTTTCCGATTACGGAAAAGCAAGCAGATCGAATTTTAACTCTCCCTATTAATCAACTCTTGCAACAAGCTGACTTGCAATACGTATGTGAAGTTATTAATTCCTATGCGTAAAGAAAAAAACACTTTATACTACAGACAATTATTTTTCTACTTGCAAAGATATCCAGAAATAGATATATCTTTTTTCCATCTTTTTTTAGAAGATCCTGGCTTTTCCTTAGGGTGGCATTTGAAAACTAAGAATCTTTCTTTCTATCAATTTTGTCTAAAGTTTTTAAAAATCGCTACTTTTTGCAAAATCGCACGTATTTTTAAAGGAAGCCTCATCCGCCTAACAACACTTTATACTTCTTACAACCATGATAAATATCTGCGAAATTTAATAATTTTCTTATATAACAGGAAAGATATTAAAATGGCTCAAGAAGTTCTTAAACACCTTGAAAATATCACCCCCTTCTATAGAGTTTTCAGGAAAAAGAAGAATATAATTTTAAAAGACGCTCTCAATTCTTCTGCTTCTTTTTTGTCACCCACGCTGCTAAGCTGCAACAAAATCTCTCTCCTTTTTTTCAATTCTTCTGTTTCTTTTTTGTCCCTCATGCTGCTAAGCTGCAACAAAATCTCTCTCCTTTTTTTCAAATTGAAAGAAAAAGCAGGTTTTTCAGTAAAATACTTCGATAAATTCATTAGAAGTAAGTTTGTTTTTTCTGTCACTCTTTCCGACCTTAGAAGAGAATTAGAAGTTCTCTTAGAAAAAGAAAGGATTTATTTTAAATTTGCAATAAAAGATCATTGCAACGGTGTTCGCCAGAGACTGAAAAAGCTTTCTTCTGTATCTACCTCAGAAGATCCTATAGCTGTCTTAATTTTACTTTTACGATGCGGCCTTCTTAACGAAGCCCTATTTCTAGCTACTCAAAAAAAACTTAAAATTCCTCTTGTGTGGATAAAATTTTTGAAATTTACTTGCCAAGCTTATAAGATAGCTTTAAAAAAAGGAAAACAATTTAGAGCTACTGGTGCAACCCATCAGTATGTGATCTCTTCTATCGTTTGGGGTGCTGAATACACACACAATTTTATAGAGTTCAATTTGCGTTCTATGCTCGCAGAAGGAAATTTAATAAATCTTTCCCAAAATAATAAAGTTACCCTATTCATCATAACTACTTCCACTGATAAATCTTATATTAAAAACCATCCTCTCTATAAGACACTTTCTTCTTACGCTAGTATAGAGTTTTTTCTGCTTCCTAAGGATATTCTCCAACTTATTACTTCGCCTGAAATGAAATCATATTTTTATGTATTATATGGTATGCTAGACCACATAGGAATTTACTTTACCCAGGGAGCTCAAGCTAATCTCTTTCTTATTCCTGTAGACTCTATAATATCGTGTCAAACTTTTTCTAGCTTTGAAAAATATATTAAAGAAGGCTTTATAACAGGAGGGGGAGGCAATATTGTAGCTAAAACTGAAACTTTCTTACCAGCCTTAAAAGAGAAATTCAGAATTCATAAGAGTATTACTATAACTACAGAAGAATTAGCAGCTTTAGCCCTTTGTCATTCTCATCATTATTTTAACTCGCAAATAGTTTCACACGAGAATAAAGATTTTGGATTACATCCTCGAGAGCTATTTTGGGCAGAAGAAGAGGGCATTTTTATCCATTCTATATTTATTCATCCTCTTTTTATTTCTCGATTAGGTCTAAAAAATTATCAGCAAATGCATTACTGCAATGTAGATTATGGGCTTATTCCTCGCATAGTCAGAGATCCCGGTAAAATAAAGATATTACCCCCATCTGAAGCTTATATTAACAATTTTTCTTCTGAAAAACGCTTACATGAATGTACTGGTGTTTTGTATAAAACCGAAACCCTCCTGAGAGCCCACGCTTATTCTTATATAGTTCAAAAGTCCTTATTTTCTACAGAGCAATATATAAAATGCTCTCCCCCCTCTATAGCACCTCTGGTAGATCGTAAAGAAGAAATAAATAAAGTCATGAAAATGTTTGGATTAGCTAACTATGAAACAGTGTAACTTCTGTCAGAATGAAAATTTTATACCTTATCTTGAGGTAGGAAGAAGAGATGATTCCCCTTCAGTAAGGAACTCCCTTCTTTCACCCTCTTTATTTTCTTTTTCTCTTCATATATGTAAAAATTGCTTTCTTATTCAAATAGAAAATCCTCTTTGTCCTACATTATTGTATTCTGATGCTCCCCATTACTTAACAAGTTTTCAAAAGCCTAAGCATTTAGAAGAACTTCTTACATCTGCTCTAGCATATCACGAGCCAATTGCTGCGTTAGAAATTGGATGTAATGATGGGGGACTACTAGAAACATTAACAGCTTATAATTATGCTAAAATTATTGGGATAGAACCTAATAAGCAAGCTGCCCAGCTTGCTCAACAAAAAGGATATAAAGTCTATAATAGTTTTTTAGATAAGATAACTTGTGATCTTCTTCTTCGCAAAGAAGGTAAGTTTGATATTATTTATTTACGTCATGTAGCAGAACATATCAGTAATCTCAAAGAATTTTTTATAAATATTCGGAAACTTCTCAAAAAAGAGGGAATAATAGTATGTGAATGGCCCTATATTGAACCTAACCTTACTCAAGGAAATCCTGCTTTCTTATGGGAGGAGCATGTTAATTACTTTACAGAACTTTTTTCAGAGCATTTGTTGCAAAGAATGGGTTTCAAAGTTTTAGAAAAAAGATATTACGGATTTGGAGGAGGTAGCCTTGCTTTTATTGCACAGCTAACTTCCTTTTGTGAGTCGATTCTTTCTTACTCTCCTTCTCCCTTAGAAAAAAAGAAAATAGAAGAATTTCCCTCTAAACTCTTCACTCTTAAGACCCAGCTTCATAGTTTAATTAGTACCTATAAAAAGCAAGAGTACGTAGTAGTTTTATATGGTATAGGCTCACGCTCTGGGGGTCTTATCAAAGGACTAGGTCTACACAACGTCATTGATTATGTCATAGACGACAGGGTGATTATCCAAGGTAAAATACTAACCCACATTGACAAACCTATTTCTTCTTATGAGGAACTAAAAAAAATATCTGCACCCTTATTGTGCCTTCTAGCCGTTGGGGCAGATAAAGAATATATTATTAAAAGAAAATTAAAGGCAGATAAAAAGGACGTCACTTATGTAAGTCTTCTTCCTCCTAAGAATTCTTTTGACTCCATTAATAAGATTAAAAAAAAGAAAAAAAAATGAACTGGTTTTTCTTTTTTTCGCGCCTAAAAGCACACTCTCAATTCAAAAAACTTAAGAAAGATTTATTAAAATATCCTGATCTTCCCTCGCTTGAAAAACTTGTTGTGCTTCTTTTAAACGCAGAAAAAGATTTTTCTCTCCTTCTTTTCTCATATATTGCTGAACTTTCAGATATTCTACCTCAATTGTCTTTTCATCCTCATGCCATAAGTCAAGACACAGAATATTGTCGTCATGTGGTAATTTGCTTATTACGGCTAGGACTCTTAGAAGAAGCAATATATCTTATCAAAAATGGTATCCTTTCTCTTCCCCCTGAAGAAGTAGAAATACTGGAGTTTTCCTCTACATCTATAAAAACCTTAAATCAACCTAGCTCTTGTCCAAAAAAAGGAAAGACTATAATAATCTCTACTATTGTATGGGGAGAAGAATTCCTCAATAACTTTTTAGAGTTTGGGATAAAATCTATGCTTGCTGAAGATAATCTCCCTCTTCTAAGTCGCTATAGTAAATTAATTTATTTCATCTCTACTACTGATAGTGGAAGGAGCTTTATACAAAAGCACCCCATATTCCCCCTCTTGCAAAAATATGTAGAAGTAAAATTTTTACTCATACCTCCCTCTGTTTTACAAGGTGTAATTTCAAAAAATCACTCAGCTTTCTATGTATATTATGGATTGCTTGATCATCTTTCCATCTATTATGCTCAAACAATGCACGCTCATATTTT
>JBMDXI010000090.1:0-7624 GCA_048595075.1 Alphaproteobacteria bacterium | reverse complement strand
TAAATCTTGTTGAATAATTCGATAAATACCCGCATGGGCGACTATTAAAACAGGGCCGGGCAGAGTTAAAGCCTCGGTCATGCCTTGATCCACACGCTTTGTAAATTGTGAAAATGGCTCAGCCCCCTCAATAAGATCACCTGCTTTCCATTTTTCCAGCCACTCTCCATCTCCTTTTTTCTCTCCCTCTCTTATTCCCCACCCACATTCTTTTAGGTTTTCGTTAATCAAAAGAGGAACTGATGTTTTGGTGGCCACAATACGGGCGGTTTCCAGAGCCCTCATTAAGGGGCTTGTAACAATTGCTGCTAAATCCACCTGGGACAAACTCTCAGCAGCACGTCTAGCTTGGGCCACACCTATAATATTCAAAGGGATATCTTTTTGGCCTATGGCCAGATGGTCTTTGTTCCAATCCGTTTCCCCATGGCGCAAAAAATAAAATGGTTTCAAGGGGATAAAGGCCAGAATTATTCCCCAAATTGCTCTTTTAAAATACGTCCCTCTAAATTACTTTCTTTATCAAATAAAAGCTCTAGCCCTTTTATACGCGATTGATGAATAGTTACTTTTTGCACGTCTTTTACTTCATAAAAATCTGCAACGGCAGAAACAGGCCTTTTCTTGGGATCTAATACGTGGATTTCCACATGGGCTGATTGCGCCAACAACGCCCCTCTCCACCGACGGGGACGGAAAGGAGATAACGGCGTTAGTGCTAGTACATTCCCTGTTAAAGGAATAATAGGGCCATGAGCAGAATAATTGTAAGCCGTACTCCCCGCAGGGGTTGCAACTAAAATACCGTCACATACCAACCGACGTAATTGGGGCGTGTGATCGACATTGACCCTTAAATGAGCGGCTTGAGAACTTTGCCGTAACAAAGAAACCTCGTTAATCGCATAATGGGTATAAAGGGCATCCGATGTGTCCGTTGCCTCCATCACTAAAGGATTCAAGGTTACGTTTTCTGCCCCCGCTAGACGTTCAGGCAAGTTTTTAAGGTCAAACTTATTCATCAAAAACCCTAGGGTACCGCAATTAATGCCAAATACTTTAAGGGGCTTACTTTGTAAAGCACGATGAAGTTGCCGCAATAAGAAGCCATCACCCCCCAAGACAACACAAAAATCAGCCTCTTCCCAGGGAGTGTTTTTATAGAGGCGCTCTGCCTGGTGTAAAGCCTGTTGTGCCCGTAAAGTTTTATCAGCTATAAAATGGATGGTAGGCTTATTCATGCTGAGGCGGCAATGAAGGCCAACACGGATGATCGCTATCCGTTAGCTTGACCTTTAACTTCGGAGATTTTAAACGAATTTTTGCATTTTGAGAAAAAGTCATATGAACATAGGGAGGTAAATGTTTTACCGCCAAGAGATATAAAGCGTTGTGAGCTTCCTCCTGAGGATTAAATCCAGCGTACTGGACTTTTTCCACATTTTCAAAAGACAGTCCACTATGAACACGTTCGTTTTGGGCCGGCGCGTGATGATGGGTTTCCCATTTATATCGATGGGTGAATATATTAAACTTTTTTTCCTTAGGATTATATTTCATTCCCTGCAAGGGAACCAAGGCATCTTGAGCACACGCAGAAATTACATCCAAGTCCTTTGCACATGTAGCTAACAATTTTAAGGGTTTAGAAGATAATTTCTTATGCATTCTTTTACTCTAGCATGTTATGGGATTCTTTCAAGATGTGCGCCACAGGTTTTTAATTTTTCTTCCATGGCTTCATAGCCACGGTCTAAATGGTAAACCCGATTAACGATAGTTTCACCTTCTGCAATTAAACCAGCCAGAACTAAAGAGGCGGATGCCCGTAAGTCTGTGGCCATAACAGGTGCCCCCTTGAGGGTATTTTCTCCACTTCCTGTGACAACTGCCATTGATCCATGCACATGGATATTAGCCCCCATACGGATAAGTTCAGCAACATGCATAAAACGATTTTCAAAAATGGTTTCTGTAATGGTGGACGTCCCTTGCGCAGCACACATAAGCGTCATAAACTGAGCTTGTAAATCGGTGGGAAAGCCGGGATAAGGTTCCGTAATAATGTTCGCTGCCTTTAAGCCATGAGGGGCGCTTACCCGAAATCCTTTGCCTGTTGGCTCAAAGAGGGCTCCCACATCTTCTAAAATGTTGCGTACAGTGGGAAGTAAATCTAAAGAGGCTTCTTGAATTTCTACCTGCCCCCCTGTCATCAAAGCAGCCATGATGTAGGTTCCCATCTCGATCCGATCGGAAATCACTCGATGGCGTGTGCCATGCAACGCTTTTTTACCCTGAATAATAATGGTATCAGTCCCCACCCCTTGTATGTCAGCGCCCATGTGGATAAGGCAGTGCGCTAAATCGATCACTTCAGGTTCACGGGCGGCATTTAAAAGACGCGTTTGACCCTGCGCTAACGTAGCAGCCATCATTAAATTTTCTGTTCCCGTCACAGAAACCATGGGGAAGGCAACATCGGCCCCTTTTAAGCCCTGAGGAGCTGTTGCATGGATATATCCCTCTTTTAATTCGATATGAGCCCCTAGCTTTTCCAGCCCTTTCAGATGAAGATCAACGGGTCGTGTCCCAATGGCACATCCGCCAGGCAACGAAACCTCTGCTTTTCCACGGCGTGCAATAAGGGGGCCTAATACCAAGATAGAGGCTCGCATTTTGCGAACCAGATCATAATCTGCATGACTCAAGGAAGCATTTTGCGTCTGCAATGTCATGTGTTTACGATCCAAATCAACCTTAGCATCCACTCCCAGAGATTCTAATAAATTCTTTAAACTGTGAATATCCGCTAGATTAGGAATATTATCTAAGATAAGGGGGTCTTCTGTGAGTAAGCTAGCCGTCATCAACGGTAAGGCTGCATTTTTTGCACCACTTATTTTAATAGCACCCTTAAGGGATACGCCCCCTTGAATTTTTAATTTATCCATTCATTTAAACTTTCATTTTAGGCAAGGTCACACCCCGTTGCCCCATATACTTACCTGCTCGATCTTTATAAGAAACTTCACATGATCCATCGCCTTTAAAGAACAAGAATTGGCAGACACCTTCATTGGCATAAATTTTGGCGGGTAATGGGGTGGTGTTGGAAAATTCTAAGGTAACGTGCCCTTCCCATTCAGGTTCTAGCGGGGTAACGTTGACAATGATACCGCACCGCGCATAGGTAGATTTGCCTAAGCAGATTACCAAAACATCACGAGGGATTTTGAAATATTCCACTGTGCGGGCAAGGGCAAAGCTATGAGGAGGCAAAATACACTCGTCTGTCTCCCGATCTACAAAAGAAGAAGGAGAAAAATTCTTAGGATCAATAATTGTGTTATCTACATTGGTAAAAATCTTGAATTCCCGTGCAGCCCGCGCGTCATATCCATAAGAAGATACCCCATATGATACTTGCCCTTTAGCTACTTGTGCCTCCGCAAAAGGGGTGATCATTCCTTTCTTGGCTTGGTCGCGAATCCATGTATCTGGCATAATTCCCATGACATCTCCTACTTTTTAGACGGCTGAAGAGCTTCTGCTTCTCGTTGGCGTTGTTGTTGTTTACGTTTTAATAAATTCTCACGCAAAACTTTCGCTAAACGTTCAGCATTCTTTTGACTATATGTGGTACTCTTTTTCTCTTTCATAGTTATGATGTATCATAGTGCACTTTTAAATACTACTGAAGAAGAAAAAAATTTTAAGCGCAATATTTATAGCTAATCCCTTAAGAAAAAAAACCACAGGTTGTGACGCCTGTGGTTTTGAAAATTTAGTGGTTTAGAAAGAATTAGAAGGCTGTTTAGGCAGTTTCCCTACTGTCTTCAAGGTCTTTCGCCATACCTGCTCCACCTTCCATTTCTCCTCCAGCATAAAGCTGTAAATAAACTGATGTTTCTATCACAGCATCAGGCATATTATCGTCAGAAGCCTTTTCATTATTTTTACAGGCTAGACTAACCTTATCTTCACATATCCCTTTTTTGCTCAAATAATCACACATGGAAGCCACTTGAACGCCATTTCTTTCTTTCGTACATTGAGATTCGCCACATATGCGGGAACAAAATTTTGTACTACCTTTTTCAGCCTTCTTTAAAGAATCACAAGCTGCTTCCCCCTTAAATTTATTCTTACTTGTTTTTTCACATATTTTTTCAAGAAGTTCAGGAAGGTCTGCCTCTTTTTTTGCCTGTTTAGCATTAAATAAAGTTTTCTCAACATGTAAACATATGTCGTTCATTTCTAAGTCGTTATCATCCACCATGTGATAAGCAATACAACGCCTTACGTTATTCACTTCACGACGTGTTTTTTGCAATTTATTAAGCGCCTCACTCATTCCACCTTTTATAGAGCTAGCCCCCTTCTTAGCAGCCCCTGCTACTGAACGAGCACCTTTTTTAGCAGCCCCTGCTACTGAGCTAGCCCCTCTCTTAGCAGCTCCTGCCACTGCTGAAATTTTTTTCTTGGCAGCACTTGTGAATCTGCTCAACCTTCCTTTTTTCTCAGGAGTTTTCTGATAGGGGTACTTAGGAACATACATGTTGTCCTCATTAACATCTTTAAGAGGGGGAGGGGTCTCAGAGTATGGGGGCGGACTATCAGAATCTGCAGTCCTCGCCCACACAAAACTGGTGGTAGACATTAGTGATAAACATAAAAAGAAATTTAAAAGATATTTTTTCATAGTATACTCTCCTGTGTATTGTTATCTTTAATTACTTTTCCCCAGCTAGGACTAAAAGTCAATAAGATAAATAGCCTAAAAATGAGCCTAAAATAGAGAGCACAATTACCCTCAATGTGATTCTCCCGTGCGTTCTCCTCGGGCTTGACCCATGGATTGACACGGGGACCAACAGCCACAGCCGTATTGCGGGTTTTTAGTGAACTCTCGGGTCGCGCCCGAGAGACTCACGAAGTAGGGATTTTTATACTCAAATTAAAGGAATTTAGCTATAATTATTCGATTCCGCTTTCTGTATCCTCGTTAGCTTCTATCACATCTGTGGGCATGTCAGACTCTACAGCTCTCTTTTGTTTTCTTAACGCTCCCTGCCGTTGCAAAGGACGTGGCATGGGTTTTTTACTCTCGTCATCCACCCGTGGCAGCTCAACTGGGGTGTCCCCAGCTGTTGGCTTAAACTTTCTAACTTTTTTGGGCTTCATCTTTATCACAGCAAAGTTATTAATGTCACCACTGCGCATCAATACATCAAACCCAACAATACTTCCAACAGTAAGCTTATTCTGAAGGTTTTGATCTTCCAATTTTTTGATAGAAATAATACCTGATTTCCCTATCATAGGACTTTCTCCTATAATGTCTGTAATAACAGCCCCCTTATCATTAATTTCTTCCACTTTACCCAGATAGATTATGTTAACATTTTCTTTTCCAGATGTAGCTTTGATAGCTTTTTCAGAATTAAGATAATCAATGTATTTCAGAACCTTACCCTTTGCTTCCAAATACTTAGCAGCCGCCCATATATCTTTGTGGGCATATTGCATATCAAAGGTATAGTCTTGAATTTTTTCAATAGACCCTAAGCACTTACTCATTTTATCCGAACAAATGGAGGCATTCTCTGCCAAGAACTGACATTGCCATGCTACATGGGGCCTTTTACAGTCATGCCCATTACATAAAGATTTGCATACTTTCCCTTCTTTGCTTTTCAAAAGATCGCAAGCAGCTTGGCCCACTAACACATCGTCACCCTTACAGGCTTGGGCTAGATAGGAAGGAATAGCTTGTCCTTTAAGGATGGGGCATAAAGATTTGGGATCACCCTTGTTTTCTACCAAGTTGTAAACAATACACAGTTTTGCATTTTCAATATCTGATTTACTCTTGACCAACTTTAAGGCAATTCCTGTGGCTTTAGATTTAACCTTTTTAAAAATTTGAGTGACTTTATTTTCCCTCGAGCTACGCGAGGCCCCTGCAACATTTCCCTGTCCAGGATTTACAAACCGTTCCTGCTTCATAAGGGCAAAAGCCGAAAGGGAAAAACATAAAAAGAAACTTAAAAGATATTTTTTCATATTATATACTCTCCTGTGAATTATTAATTTTCTTCCATTTTTTACCAGCTACCATCAAAAGTCAATGAAAATAGTTACAGAACCTTGCGAGTCGAAAGAGTCTATGAAAGCATCAAGGCTAGGTGATGTCCCTCTAAAAATTCCACATATCAATGACTACTCCCATAGTGTCTGAAGGGATAGGATAAGATGCAATTAAATTTATGAGGAGACATCCCCATTTTATGCAAAGACATATAATCAATTGGGATAAAATTGGTCATATACGTCCAAATAATAAAGGGCCGTTACATTATTATGAAGAGTATCCTTTTTAGGTTTAATAAATTTGAAAAATTCAGATCGAGAAATAGTCATTTTTGCTTTTTATAATGTGTTATATAGTTGATCCTTTGCAAGCGCTTCCTACTGACTCTAGCTCATCAGGGGAGGTTAAATTAGTTTTCTGTTGTTCTTTATACTGCTTTCTTGCCTCTCGGATTTTTTCTTTCAGCTCTCGCATGGATTCATCTGACGCATCAGGCCCTTTGGGATAAAGAAAGGTTACTTCCTGGGTTAAGTCAGGCCCAGGCAATACTTGTACACGTTCGATTTTATCCAACTCATCTGGAAACTCTAAATGACACAAAACAGAACCCACCTTACTGAGACCCGTATCAGACTTACAACCTAATAAGGGGTAGTATGTCCAACTTAACGAAAATGTACCACTTTCAGGGATAAATTGGGGCACACGCAAACGCTTCCCTTGCATTGAGTCTACCAAACTGTAAACCATAGATACCATCCCCGACCCAATTCCTTTTCCTCTATGTTCAGGCAACACATACAACAAGAGTGGAGCATGAAAAGGGAACTGTTCTTTTTCAAGTGAACATGATGCATCATCTTCTCCAAGGGCTTTTATAAAGTTATCTAAATTTATATCTGATACAAATCCAGCGGGCACCCCGAAACCAAATACTGCTAGCGGATTTTCTCCCCCAAAGACAATATAATCGTGAAGAGGACAATGAGACTCATCCATAGCCCTCAAGTAGTGGGGCATCAATATTTTTTGTATGCTGTGATTTTCCCACGATGGTGAGAACATGCTTAATAAAGAGGGAGTATAGCCAGGGGTCTTCCCTGCTTGCGTTTCTGCTGCGCCAGCTGTATCTAATAACTTTGCCGCCTCATAATGAGTGGGATTATTGGCATCAAGTCGCTCTGCCCTCAAAAGGCGCCCATCTGAAGATTGATGAGTAAGAATAGTTATGTTGTCAGTAAAGAGTTTATCTTCACCCGTGCTCGCTAAACTTAATAAGGCGCTTCCTAAAAATGCCCAAAATATAAAGAAAAATTTATTCATAGTCCCGCCCTATTTTAATTCAGAATGAAGATCAATTAATTAATCTTTAAATTTTTTACGCCTTTTTAAATTTTTTTCCCCTTTTTACAACTACATTCATGTAATTATATATAATTATAGCTAAATTCATATATGGCACTGTTAACAAAATGAGGGAAAGGTGGTAGAATGGTGTGAGAAAAAAAATAGAAGGGAGAAAAAAACAAT
>JBMDXI010000089.1:0-13088 GCA_048595075.1 Alphaproteobacteria bacterium | reverse complement strand
TTTTAAAAAAACTTCGAGAGGTATCTTTTTGTAAAAATTTAATAATTTTTATTAAGGGTAAATACCCTTGTTCCTCTCTTTGCCGAATTTCTTCATCTAAATTTTTAGTAACTTGAAGATAGCAAAGATGATAAAGTTTTTCTCTTAACCCTAATACTTTTGAATCTTCCAATGTATCTCTTCCTTGGCCTCCAAAAAGGGCAACAACTTTGGAGGTTATTGGATCCGTTTGTTTTAAATACTCTAACCAGCCATTTAACTTAGCTACCTCTGGTGAACGAACTATATCAATACTATGAGCACTATTGATAAGGTTAAATAGTTTATTGTTCAAGGTTATTATGGCCAATTTCAAAGCTTGTGGCCCCTCATTAGTATGGATACTTCCTCCTCTGTCCTGAGAAGTCCAGGTAGTCACAAAATCGTTTAATTGCGCAATTCCCTCCTCTAGAGAATTTGTCTCCAAATTTTTCAAAAACTTATTGATTGCGCGTCTTTGAGGTGAAAGTCTGCTTTCATATAAATCTTCAAGCTCTTTTTTTGAAGGAACTTTTTTTTCAGTGACCATGTATTGTTTTAAAGTATCTTTATAAAGGTCGTCATATTCGTTCAATCTAGCATTGTAAAGAATTAAGGGAATAGCCCTATTTATTGATCCTGAATTATTAAAGTCTATTGTGACGTTGGGAACAAGCGTAGTTCCTGTAGGGGTGCTATCAGAGGCTGCCTCCTTCCCTCCTCTCCTCCCTACAGGTGAAGGAGAGCGAGAGCGGTCGGAGTCTACATCGAAATTATCATCATGCTCACTAATTATGGACTTTAAATCTGATATTTTTAATTTTTTATTTTTGGTTTTTAATTTGGAAATTTTTTTCATAACATCGTGTATCATATCCTCAGGGAAGGGAGAAGGAGGGGTAACGCCATAGCGGTTATAAGCCTCCATTATCATTGTCATAGCTTCTACTTTCACGGCATCCTCCTCAGCAGATTGAGGAATGTCAGGAGGGCTTGAGTCACGCATCATACGGGCAATGGATTCTGACCTAGCTGGGCTAGGGGGGACCGACCCGAAGGCAGAGCTTGTGCTTCGAGTGCTCCCGGGACTCCTGGGAGCGGATTCAGATGGTGGATAACTTTCTGTGCTTGGAGCACTCGAAGCACCTCCAGAATAGCTTGGCGCGCTCCCCCTTATTTCTGAGAGTTTCTGTGTTATAAGTTCAGGATTACTGTTGACAGTAGTAGGAGTGATACCTTGACTGAGCAATGAGGACGCCTCATTCGTAGTTATGTTTATCCCGTTTTTTTCAGCCATACGTTTTAAAGCTTGTTCCCTAGAGCCTCCCATGGCTACTTCTGGTTGCAGAGACAATAAAATAACTGCTATTCCATATAAAAAAATTTTTTAGACATGATATTCCCTGTGCTATTTTTCAAATTTTATAGATTAAAGATAAGGTGACCACATGATAGGATAAAGCGGGGGAACAGGAAGCTGTCCCATAGTTAAAACCTGGATCACTAAAATAAACTAGATTTCCCGTAGAATATTTTTGGTAAGCTTCATATCCATAGTCCAGCCTTACGGAAAAGTCCCGGGAAGAGCCTAAGTCATACAGAATTCCTCCTCCTACTCTTCCTCCCCATACCTGTTTAGTGACAGCAGAGGTGCGAAGTTGACCTGCAAAAGCAGTTCCATGCCCTATTCCTGCAATAGATGTTTTAAATTTTGATTTGAGGGCACCCCCACTTACATAGGCCCCAAACGTGTCAGTGATATATTTTCCTGCCCGTAATAAAACCCCAAAACTTTCTTGCTGCTGAATGGTTAAAGAAAAACTAGTATGAATGGGACCAGGAAACTCGATAGAGGCATTACTTTTAAGCTGGTTGCTTGCAGATCGTGCTATCAATTCCCCCTCCATAAAGCAACTTCCCCAGGAAGCAGGATTGAGATGGTATCCCCCTGTGAAGCTTCCGCCTATGCGATGACCCCCACTGCTCAGAAGATCGGCTGTTGTTGATCCAGTATCATCTACTATTGTATCCGCTCCATTCACCCCAACCTTTGTGGTAGTGGGTTGGGTGTATGTTAGGCCTATCCCCACATAGGGTTTAGACTTTCCGTAGCTTAAAGAACTAAGAGCGGTTACAAGCGCTGTAAAGACAATTCTTGAATATATCATGTTTCCCTGCTTTTTAATTATGTATACTTTTAACTTTATCTAATCATTAAGAATACCAGGGTGTCAAATGATTTTTTGCTGCCTTCTTCAACCCCCCTTGCAATCTAAGGGCGTACGCTTTATTTTAGCAACATGACTTTGCATTTATATAATACGTTCACCCGTCAGAAGCAGCCCTTTGCCCCCTTGAATCCCAACCATGTGCGTATGTATGTGTGCGGCCCTACGGTGTATGATCGGGCGCACATAGGAAACGCCCGCCCTGTGGCTGTGTTTGACGTGCTGTTTCGGTTGCTGCAGCAACTGTACCCGCGGGTGACCTATGCCCGCAATATTACGGATATTGATGATAAAATCATTACAGCGGCTGAGCAAAAACATATTCCCATTGAAAAGCTGACGACCCAAACGACACAATTTTATCATGAAGATATGGCGGCGCTGAATGCGCTTTCTCCTACCATTGAGCCCAAAGCCACTGAACATATCCCCCAGATGGTGCATATGATCCAACAGCTGATCGCATCTAATCATGCCTATGTGGTTGAGGGGCATGTGCTGTTTCAGGTAAAAACGGATCCCAGTTATGGCAAGTTATCGAAGCTCAATGCAGATGATCGGATTGCTGGGGCGCGGGTAGAGGTAGCCCCCTATAAAAAAGACCCTCAAGATTTCGTGTTATGGAAGCCGTCAGCCCCCCATCAACCGGGCTGGGAAAGTCCGTGGGGTCGGGGGCGGCCAGGGTGGCATATTGAATGCTCAGCCATGGCGGATACTTACTTAGAGACCCCGTTTGATATTCATGGGGGGGGTATTGATTTAATTTTTCCCCATCATGAGAACGAGATTGCCCAAACCTGCTGCGCCCTTAATGTGCCTACCATGGCTCAGGTGTGGATGCACAATGGGCACTTGGTCGTTAATGGGGAAAAAATGTCCAAGTCGCTGGGGAATTTTCTAACCGTCAACGACCTGTTGGCCCATACACCGGGGGAGGTGATTCGTCTGGCCTTGTTATCGGCCCATTACAGACAGCCCTTGAATTGGACGACGACATTAGTAACCCAAACGAAGAATGTACTGAATAAATTCTATAAGGCGTTGGCAGGGTTCGAAGAATCTGCCCATCCTGTGGCGGGGAAGGCGACGCATCCGTGGGACGCGGAGACAGCGACCCTATCGCCCTCTGTCCATAAAATATTTGCTGCCTTGTTGGACGATCTAAATACACCGTTGGCGTTGACCCATTTTCATGACGTGGTGAAAGAAATCCAGGCGTGCTCTGATGCTGCCCAGAAAACACATTTGCAAGCTCAGCTGAAGGCGGCGGGGAGCTTTGTGGGGATTTTGAATCATCGATCCACCGAATGGTTTGAATGCACAGAGGGGGTCGATCAGCTACTGGAAGTCGCTGAGATTGAAAGATGTCTGCAAGAACGCACCCAAGCAAAGCAGGAAAAAAACTTTCAAAAGGCTGATGAAATCAGGGCCTTCTTAGAAGACAATGGAGTGGGGGTGGAAGATACTCCCCGCGGCCCTGTGTGGCGGTATAAATAGCTCGCCCTTTTTGCTGCTACTTTGTCAGGCGTCGCTGGTGTGCGTCAAGCACACAGTCGCTCCGCCTTTTGCGTATCAACAAAAAATCCCTCTACTGACGGTCTTCGCCAGTTCTCTAATGATCTTTTCCCCTAAAGAAAAAAAGATTTGACACCCCCTATTGTAATGTGTTTTATTTTGTTCCTAGAAGAATAAAGTCAATCAAATAAAGGAAAGGGTGATTTAATGAAATATCTTATAATTCCAAGCATACTCGTGTTAACTGTAGCAGCACAGGCTTCTGTTGAGCCAAAAAGACATGGTGCTTATGTAGGCTTAGGGGCACTTTACTCAAAGCCAAATAATAAATTAACAGCCGTAACAACGAACTCTCATCTATTGGGAGCGAATACAGATTCTAATAATGTCAAAACATCTAGCAAATCTACTATTGCAGGCCGTTTGTTAGTGGGATACCACGCAAAGTGGCATAATGATGTATTTGCCCAAGCTGAATTGTTTGGACAATTAGCTGATCCACAGCAAAAAACAGACACTATAAATGGTAAAAACTCACTCGAAGAATTGACTATTAAATTGAAACGTCAATGGACAACGGGAATGACTTTTCGTGTAGGGTATTACTTTAATGAGGCTGTTGGGGCCTTCCTAAGTGCTGGGCCATCTTATAGCCAGTTTAAAACAACTGTAGGAAGTGTACAAGGAGATAAATTCTCACTTACAAAATCTCAAACGCAAAAGGTATGGGGAGCAAATTTCGGTGGAGGTTTTATTTATAATGTGACTGATTCTGTATTGTTAAAGGCAGAATATTCTTATGAAAGATATAAGAAATTCAAGACCAATACCTTGCAATCCTATTATGCAGCTGGAGGAAATAATACAAGTAACATAGTCACTTCAAAGGTTCACTATAATACCTTTATGATTTCTGCGTCTTACTTGTTTTAAGAAAGAAGAAGGTCTGAAAATTTAAAAGACTTGAAATCTAAAATTTTATCTCTATATACGTTCTATCAACGTAAGTTTGATAGTATTGAATACACCATAGAAAGGAAAAAGAAGATGTTAAAATTAAATGTAAAAAAATTCTTATATAGCTTAGCATTAGTGCAAGCGATGGCTTATACAGCTTCAGGGGCCGCAAGTTCAGGTGGCTTAAGCGATACTGATGAAGCTAATTATCAACATTATGTAGCACAAAAGCCTAACCAGAAATTACTACAAAGGCAAAAAATAGATATCAATGATAAGACTGCAGTTTTACTTTTTGCAGGCCTTCAAACAGTAGTTCCCATGCATACAGTTCCAACTGACGAAGCACATTATCGGGTAGCGTTAGTTGCCGCTAATGCGCTTGCGAGTGCGGAAAGTGTTGAGGAGCTAAGCGGTGAACATATTCAAAAAGCTGCGCAATCACAAGCTGGGACAACAGCGCAACAAATCGAAGAGAGACTTACGAAAATTGCTGCAGAGCATGGTCTTGAGAGCGAAATTGAAGCAATATCTACAGAACATAAGGTTAGAAAATCAACAGCTGTCTCTTTAGGTCTGCGCAAAAAATATGCAAACCCTGATGAAGCTGCTTTGCGTGGTATCCGAAAAGACGAATCTGACCTACAAGAAAAAATAAATGGATTGACAACAGATGTTGCTGGCTACGACGAACAGCTTAATGTCATTAGCCCTTTAGCAGGGAAAACGCTTGATCAAATATTAGATTCTGTGAAGGTTTTAATCTCTGTGGATCCATCATCATTAGATGCCAGTTTTGGAGAGCTTAATATGCAAATGGGTGCACATGAGGTAGCTGAAAAAGAAGTTGAATCAAAGCAGGCAGAGCTTGATAAACTTCCGACCATCCTTGAGGATAAAATAAAGGAAATTGAAAAGGTATCAACAGCAAAACAAGGTGAGTTAACAACAGCTCAAACAGCCTTAACAGCAGCTACCGATGAATTAACCCGCCTTCAAGGGGAACATGCTGGTAAAGTAAAAGCCTTAGAAGAGGCAAAAACAGCGGCAAGAATTGGTGAGCTAGAAACCGCTGCTCAGCAGAAAAAATCTATATTTGAGCAAATCTCAGCAGAGTATAAGACAACTAAACAAAAATTAGATGATCTTACTGTAAAAATCGCAGCAGGTCAGGCTGAATTAGATAATTTTATGACAAATATTTCTACTCCTGCTATAAACACCTTCAAGGATGCTGTTGAGAACTTTGATAAGGCTAATAAGAATACTGCTCTAGCAGACCTAGTAGATGAAATAGACGGCCTTGAAGATGCAGTAGTCGCTGGAACTGCACAACAGGAAGACCTAAACACCGAACAGGAAAAACTTGAAGCTATTCTTAATACGGCGGGCAATGAAAACTTAAGAAAAACTTATGAGACGATGATGACAGCCCTAGCTAAGGCGGAAGAGATTAGTCAGACTCTCCAAGAGAGTAAAGATAAGTTACCAACTCTTACAGAAAAAGAAGTTGATCTTAAAGCCCAGTTACCCACAGCTGAGACAGAATTTAAAAATGCTGGTCAAGCATTAACTGATGCAAAGGCTCCTCTGAAGACGTTAGAAGATGAGGTTGAGGTAGCTCGTGGAAAAGTTGAAAAGGCTTTGAAAGATAAGGTTGACGCTCAAAAAGTTCAAGCTGGAATTGAAGGTTTAATTAATGAATTTGCAACAGCTGCCAATATTGTTACTATATTAAAAGACACTTCCAATCTCTCTACTGTGGATGAGGCCATTAACCAGTTGACAATTGATATTATCAAGAACCATGTTCAAGATATAAAGAATAGTGTTGCAACTGTTGTTACTGCAAAAAGTAATGCTGATACCACGTTGGAGACTGTTTCACTATTGGTTAATAAGTCTGCTCAGAACTTGATAAACACGTTGTCTTCTTTTAAGGTAGAGTCAGCCGAAACTCCTCAAGAAAAAATCTTTAACTTCCTAGCTGGGTTCCTTTCAGAAGGAATTCAAAACCCTACTCAATTGGATACTTTTATAGACGACAAATCTAAGGAAATTGAGGCTCAGAAAAAAGCTCTGCAGGCTCAAGTTGATGAGGGAAACATTAAGCTGGGTGAATTAAACACCAAGAAAGCTGAATTAGAAGCTAAAATAGGGACAAAAAAAGCCCCAGCTTCTGTAGCAGCTCCAGCAGTAGTGGCTAGTCCTTCTGCTGTAACAACAACCACTACGACAAGTGCAGTTGCTACTACATCTAGTCCTACTACCCTATAACACTTAACAAACTTTTCTCTCTAAGAGTAAAGTGAATTTAAAAACCCCCTTTGAGCAAATTCAGAGGGGGTTTTTTGTTGCTCTTCTTTTTTCCGTCTTAACGTCGTGGGGCGGTCATACTATATTGAAGGGTATATAAAATGAGCATAAAACGCCCATCCCGTGATTCTCTCGGGCTCGACCCGAGAGTCCACTAAATAACCTGCAACATGGCTGTAGCCATAGGGTTATAGACCCCCGTGTCGAGCACGGGGGAATCACGAAAGGAGGCACAGGGGAGGAATTTTTATGCTCAAATTAAATGAATTCAGCTATATAGAGTGTTTTCGCTACCCCTGAAGGAGATAAAAATAAATACACCTACGCACATAGCAGGCAAAGCCCCCAACATGAGGTGCCGTCGAAGTAAAATCATTCTTCCCGATAAGGGGGCGGAACCAGACGATCCTCTATCCGGGCCTGAGCGTTCTTATGAGTGGGAGAAAGAAGCACGGCCGCATCAGCTATTGCCCCAAGGGGACTGGTTTGTATGGTTGTTAATGGCAGGCCGTGGCTTTGGAAAAACCAGAACAGGGGCCGAAGCCATTCGCTTTTGGGTAAAATCAGGCACTTGCAGCCGTATTGCCTTAGTAGGCAATACCATTGATGAAGCCCGCATGGTGATGGTGGAAGGCATCAGTGGATTATTAGAAATTTCTCCCCCGGCAGAGCGTCCTCAGTTTCTTACCTCTAAAGGCGAACTATTTTGGCCATCCGGCGCCAAGGGCTTTTTGTATTCCTCAGAGAATTACCAAAAATTACGGGGCCCTCAATTTGATGGGGCGTGGATCGATGAGTTAGCCAAATTCCGGTATGCCCAAGAGGTGTGGGATCAGTTGATGTTTGCGTTGCGGTTGGGGCAACATCCCCGGGTGATTGTGACCACCACGCCGCGCCCTATTCCTTTACTGGAAAAATTGGTGCAAGACCCTCACACCCATCTGACAACGGGTTCCAGTTATGACAATATCAAGAACCTTTCTCCCCTTTTCATTAACCAAATCCTTAAAGCTTATGAGGGCACAAAGCTCGGGGCCCAAGAAATTCATGCTGAGTTGCTAACAGAATGTGCGGGCGCTTTATGGCGACGAGAACTTATTCAGTATATATAGCTGAATTCATTAATTTGAGTATAAGAATCCCACCCCCGTGCCCCCTTTCGTGATTCCCCCGTGTTTGACACGGGGGTCTATAACTCTATGGCTACAGCCATGTTGCAGGTTATTTAGTGGACTCTCGGGTCGAAGTTCGAGAGAATCACGGGATGGGCGTTCTTATGCTCATTTTTAGGCTATTAACTATAGAGAGTGTATCAGAATTTAAATTAAAAAGTTCCTAACTGACGATAGCAGAGAGCCTCCCCCACGTGGGATTTTCTAATCTCATCGCTTTGATCCATGTCTGCCAAGGTACGTGAAACCTTTAAGATGCGATAATAACTGCGGGCTGATAGTTTGAATTTCTCTGCAGCTTGATGCATCAGCTGCTCACTTTCCTTATCTATATTCAAGGCAGCTTCAAGCAACTTGCCTGATAGTTGGGCATTGACTTTATGAATCGCTTGTCCTTCTGACACAGGGGCTATCTTCTTTAAACGTTGTCGTTGGAAGGCCCGGGCAGCCATTACCCGCTCTTGAATAGAACGGCTGGATTCACCCTCTTTCATAGCAGCCAGTTCCTGAGGCTTCAGCGCTGGCACATGAATATGCATGTCCATCCGATCTAACAAAGGCCCCGAAATTTTGCTGGTGTATTGTTGACCACATATGGGAACACGGGCACAGGCGCGCTCGGGGTCGTCCATATATCCGCATCGACACGGATTCATTGCAGCGATCAACTGGATTTCTGCAGGGTAACGCACATGGGCATTCGCCCGGGCAATGATGGTATTGCCGGTTTCAAGGGGTTGGCGAAGTGCCTCTAAGGCGGTGCTGGAAAATTCAGGCAATTCGTCCAAAAACAACACACCTTTGTGGGCGAGTGAAATCTCCCCTGGCTTTGTTTTAAGGCCCCCTCCCACCAACGCAGCCATTGATGCAGAGTGATGAGGGTCCCGGAAAGGGCGTTGGGTTAATAGTTTTCCACCTGTTAATAATCCCGCCACGCTATAAACCATGCTAAGCTCTAAGGCTTCTTCAGGTTCTAAAGGCGGCAAGATAGTGCTTAAGCGTTGGGCTAACATAGACTTTCCAGAGCCGGGAGGACCTACCATCAATACATTGTGTCCCCCGGCGGCGGCAATTTCCAAGACTCGCCGTGCTGTAGATTGTCCCTTGATGTCACTAAAGTCCACTCCTTTATGCGAAACTTCTTGTAGTTTGGCTTCGGGCGGGGTTAACACTTGATTCCCTTTAAAATAATTGACCAAGGATAATAAGCTAGGGGCAGCCACAATTTCCAGATTTTGGATCCACGCGGCTTCTGATCCAGAGGCGGCGGGACAAATGAGCTTTTTATGGGATTGCGCTGCTTGAAAGGCTGCTGGCAAGACGCCTGCCACAGGGTGCAACGTTCCGTCCAACCCTAATTCTCCAATGGCAATATATTCTTCTAATTGACGCCCTGATAGGACACCCATCTGTTCTAAAATAGCCAGCGCAATGGGCACATCATAATGAGAACCCTCTTTCTGTAAGCTCGCAGGGGCTAGATTTACGGCAATTTTCTTCAGAGGAAACCCCAACCCAATTGAATGCAAAGCATTGCGGATTCTTTCCCGTGATTCCCCCACCGCCTTATCACCTAGTCCCACAATCTGAAAAGTAGGAACCCCACTCATGAAGTGGACTTGTACTTCTACCTCTAAAACTTCAATGCCGCGAAAGGCGACAGTTCCAATTTTTGCGACCATTTTATTCGTGTTTTTTCTTTATATCTGTTTCATAGACGCTTTTGTCAACAGGGGCTTGCTCCCAACTTCCTGTAACCTTAGTAGGATTCAAAGCCATCTCTTTTTCTTTTTTATTTTTCTCTAGCGGCGTGGGGTGTTTTCTTTTGTTAAATAAATAACGTCGCCGCCTTTCATGTAGGTTCATCAGCCTCACATAGCTAATGACTTTTTCTACTCCCTTTGTTGTGCGACAAATCTCAAGCACCTTCTGGAGTTCTTCCTCATTAAAGGCCAGTCCTACTATATATACCACTCCTTTAACAGCGACGACCTCATAATTGCGTGATCGAATCTTAGAGTCTAAAAATAGTTTTGTATTAATACTATTCATCAAGAATTTATCACTGGCATATTGTCCCAGCGTTCTTTTCTCACCCACCATTGTTTCATCAATGACAGTTTTCACCCCCGGTACTTGCCAGGCAATACGAATAGCTTCTTCTTGCATTTCTTGGGTTGGTAATACGCCGGTTAGCAAAATACGCCCTTCATATACTGTTACATTAATCCGGTAGTGTAAAACATGATTATGCTCGAAATACAGCACATTCAAGCGCGCTTGAATTTCTGAGTCTGTGACATATCCCCCTAAGCCACGCTCTTGAGAAGTTGTATCTAAAGTCGCAATTCCTGAAGAAAAGAAGCTGAAAGGTGTGCATCCACCTAAGGTCACAAAAATACCTATCCATAAGATTTTTAACAAGCGCATGTTATCCTCTAAAACGCATTTTTTATATGTAGCGGAAACCAATAGGGTTTGACAAGAAAAACATCAAATCGCACATTATTTATATTCTTTTTCTTGCTCAGATAAAACTCAGCCGTGCGTTGGATGCGCTTTTGTTGGATAAACGAGATTGACTCTAGTCCCTCTTCAATGCGAGGCCGCAGCTTTACCTCTACAAAGACAAGGGTTTTTCCTCGTTGGGCGATAACGTCAATTTCACCCATGGGTGTTTTATAGCGTCGCTCTAAAATGCGATACCCTTGAAATCGCAAGAACCATTGGGCCACGGTTTCAGCCCAAAGTCCTTTTTTCCAAGCGCGTTGTCGATGAGAAGAGGGGGGAAGGGACATGGAGAATAACTATAACTTTCTATCACTCGTATTATATTCTACAAGGATGGGCACTATATTTTCTAGCTTTCGGATGATGCGCGCTTTTTTAAGCATTTCGCTATGCGCCCCTACTTCTTTCAATCGTATAAAATATACAGCAGGGGACTGGTCGGAAAACCGCTTTTGATATAGTTCAACGGTATATCCTTTTGATAAAAAATAGCTTGCTGTTTTTTGGGCTTTGATGAGAGAAGGAAAAGCCCCCAATTGTACCCAAAATTGGGTTGAAGATGCGACGGTTGGCTGAGTAAGATGAATCAATCCCTCAGGACTACGGTTATGGGGATCATCAGGGAGCGACAACATATTTTCAGGCGCAAATAAATCTTCTTTAAAAGTTTCTGGCAATCCATAGGGCGATGTTCCTTCCACATACAACACCCCCCCATTGGAAACATCTGATGCTTTATCTTTTTTGACTACCCATAATGACCCTAACAACTTTTGATCTTGTGAGGGAGCTTCTTTTTTGTCATCTCCTTTTTTATCCCCTTCTTTTTTATCAGAAGAGGAAGTATTGCTAGAAGGTGCTGCTGGCGCTGCGGCTGTTGACTTATCAGGCGAGGAAGAAGATGTTGTTCCTTCTGGGGTAGGCGAGGGGCCCGCTTGTCCAGTGGCAGGGGGAGCCTTACTTTCATCAGTCGTTAAGAGTTCTACAGCCTTTGTGGGGTCTTGAACAATTCCCATAATGGATTGGGCATTTTTAGCCGTGAAAATAGGATGCTTTTCTTTAAATAAAGCTAATAGATAGCCTATGGCTAAACCAATAACTCCTACAATAATGAATCCAATAAATTTTTTAATCATACAAATATTTTTTGTTGCGCGGGGGCCGTCATACTAATTTTCCCGCCATAGGCGCACATAATAAAATTACTTATACTCAGGGCGGGCATTCCCCCCAAAAGCACCTTTAACGACCCAGGTGCCCATGGGCTCGTTGGCATAGGGGTGCATGGCATAGGCGTTAATACTCCCAAAGCCGCCGCCGTTGCTGCAGCTGTCGCTGGGTTTGCAAGACTTATACATACGCCAAAAGGCATGATATTTGCAAAAGGAATCATAGCCATAATAGTCCCCGGAGGTGTTGGACACATCATAACAGGGGGTGGAATAAACATCAATGGGGCAGGGGCTGCCCCCATTGTGCAGGCGGCTTGTACCCCTACTGTTGCGAGAAGATCCACTTTAGTGATCCTTTTTGTGAGGTACTGCTACAGCGAAATAATTAATATTAATCTTAGACTGAAGTTCCCATTGTTGCTTTAACAAACTAAAGCCCATCCCCTGCAAATCAATCAAGGTGAAGCTAGTTTTTTGTAAAAAATGCTCCAGCTCGGCAGGTTTTACAAATTTATCCCAATGATGAGTTCCTTTAGGAAGCCATTTTAAAAGGTATTCGGCAGCGATAATTCCTCCTAAGAAAGAAGATACAGTTCTGTTAAGAGTAGAAAGGATCAAAATTCCTTTAGGGTCTAAAAGTTTTTTGCAGCATCCTAAAAAGAAGGAGATATTTTCAATGTGCTCTAATACTTCTAGGCCTATAATGACATCGAAAGAAGTGGGGGAAATATCTTCTATAGACCCTACCTGATAAGTAATATTTAGCCCCATTCTCTTGGAGTGTTCTTGTGCAGCCTCAATATTTTTACTGCTGGGGTCAACACCAGTTACTATTCCCCCCAAACGCGTTAAGGGTTCTGCAACCAATCCTCCTCCACATCCAATATCCAGAATTTTTAAATTTTTAAGAGGGTGATGATGATTTCGACCACCTAAATGCTGCAAGATAGTATCCGTAATGAATTGAATACGAATAGGGTTAAGGCGATGTAAGGGGGAAAAAGGGCCGCTTTCATCCCACCACTGGGAAGCTAATTTACTAAATTGTTCAACCTCTTCCTGATTTAATGTACGTTGCTGAGTCATCAAAATACCTTTTTTTTATTATTAATTGTGCTACATTAGTCCTATTATTTCAAATCCTTATTTATATTACGGACAAAAATGGAAAAATTTTTACAGAGTTTATGGCAGCGTGG
>JBMDXI010000088.1:0-4946 GCA_048595075.1 Alphaproteobacteria bacterium | reverse complement strand
GCAATCCATGCAAAAAGTTGGTTGTTCCATCCAATGGGTCAACAATCCAACGATGATCTGGCTCTTCCCCCACGTGGGTGCCGCTTTCTTCCATTAAATGGCTATAACCAGGGCGCGCTTTTTCTAAGACAGCTTTGATCGTGCGTTCTGCCCTTTGATCAGCATTCGACACAAAATCATTTGTCCCTTTGCGTGAAACCTGCAGTTTTTCGATTTCACCAAAATCTCTTACCAAACCGCGCCCTGCTTTCAAGGCAGCCTCTATCATGACATTTAAAATAGCAGATTGGGTTAAAACACGCTCTCTTAGCATCTATTAATCCTTTGCTTTTTCTACATACGTTCCGTCAGTTGTATTAACAACAACACGGGTTCCTGATTCAATATGAGGGGGCACCATGACCCGACGCCCATTTTCTAATAGAGCTGGCTTGTAAGAGGAAGAGGCTGTTTGCCCCTTTACTACAGGATCAGCTTCAGTAATTTGCATCACAACTGTTTCAGGAAGGCGAGCAGTTACAGGGTTTCCCTCGTGGCTTGCCACTTTTACAACCATCCCTTCTTGTAAGAAATCAGCACTTTCCCCGATAAAGTCTTTTTGCAAATTAATTTGTTCATAGGTCGCAAGGTTCATGAAAGTGCAGCTATCTTTTTCCTCAAATAAAAATTGGTAGTCTTCTTCGTCTAAATGCACCCGCTCCACCGTCTCACTTGACCGAAAACGTTCGTTTAGCTTCGTGCCACTTTGCAAATCTTTTAATTCAACTTGTAAATAGGCGCCCCCTTTTCCAGGCTGCGTATGCATAGTTTTGACAGCAACCCACAAGCGATTCTTGTGTTCAATAACATTTCCAATTTTTATGCTATTTCCTGATATTTTCATTTTAGTTCCTTTTATAAATAGAAATCATTTCATCCATTACTTTTAAAGCTTCAGGCCACGGTCGTTGGAACAAATTTCTGCCAATAATTGACCCAAATCCGCCCCCCTCTTTCACAGCCTTTACTTCTTCTAAAAGCGCAGCGTCTGATTTTTTGACTCCCCCTGAAAAAATAACGGGGCGTCGTCCATTAAAACATGATTTTACCACATACTGGATGCGATCTTTTAAGGTTTCATAAGAAATGCCCGCCGCCATCAACGCCAGACGATCTGTCTCTTTTTCAATATGATCGGTCGGCACTTTCACCTTGACGATATGCGCCCCTAATAGGCAGGCTATATGGGCACTGTAGCTAACAATATCAAGACCTGTCTCGCCTGCAGTCGACATATTGCCTCGTGGATAAGACCAAATAATCACAAAGAGGCCTTTTGATTTTGCTTCATGAATTAAAGGTTTAATTTTTTCAAACATTTCATAAGTATGATCTGAACCGGGATAAATTGTAAAACCAACCCCACTACACTTTAGGCGCAGTGCATCATCTATGCAGGCTGTGATAGCTTGATTAGGCGCCCCCCCTACCAAACTAACACTGCTATTCATTTTCAAAATAGTGGGAATTTTACCCGCAAAAGTTTGAGCCCCTACTTCTAAAAACCCTAGAGGAGCCGCTAATCCAGAAAGCCCCCCCGCTATAGCGAGTTGAAAATGGTAAGACGGATCAAAAGCATCCATATTCATGGCAAAGCTACGGCTGGGACCATGTTCAAAACCTTGATCCACAGCTAGAATCATTAATTTGCCTGAATTTGCTAGTTTTCCATGATTAAAAAGACAAGCCAGATTCTCCTTTGTAGCTAGAGAATCGCTTTCATAGCAAGAAAGTATAGAGTCAACGATGTGGGTCATTTTTTTAAGTTTACTTCTTTCGATTAATCAGATCAATCAGCTTTCCCAAAGTCTGCGGCAAATCTTTGCGATGCACTACCATATCAACCATTCCATGGTCACGCAAGTACTCTGCTGTTTGGAAGCCTGCAGGTAATTTTTCGCGAATCGTTTCTTGAATAACGCGAGCTCCTGTAAATCCGATGGTGGCCCCAGGCTCAGCTAAGGCTATATCCCCTAACATGGCAAACGAGGCTGACACCCCCCCGGTTGTGGGATCTGTAAGAAGCAAAAAGAGAGGTAGCCGTGCTTCCCGCACTAGTTGAACCGCGATCGTGGTACGCACCATCTGCATTAAGGCCAAAATTCCTTCTTGCATGCGGGCCCCCCCTGAGGCGGGAATAATAATCAGGGGAAAATTGCGTTTAATCGCTAATTCAGCAGCAGCAACAAGACCTTCCCCCACCGCCATTCCCATCGATCCCCCCATAAAAGAAAAATCAAAAGCAGCAACCACACTCGGTTGTTTATGAATCATCCCATGGGCCACTAAAATAGCATCTTCACGACCCGTTTTGTCGCGATAGGTTTTTAAACGATCTGTATATTTTTTTGAATCCTTAAACTTTAATGGATCTGTGGGCACAGAGGGAAGCGTTATGAGAGTATACTCCCCCTTATCAAAGAGGCAGTTTAAGCGCTGTTTCCCATCCAAGCGAAAATGATGATTGCAATAATGGCAGACAAAAAGATTATCCGCTAAATCCTTATGAAATAGCATTTGTTCACAAGACGCACACTTTTGCCACAGGTTTTCTGGAACCTCCGGCTTTTTTTCGCCCGCTGTTAGTTTTTGTAGCTTGGGTCGAACATAATCTGTAATCCAATTCATAAACCTTTCTTATCAAAGTTCTTACCAACTCGCAAGTTTTCAAAACTGACCCCCCTCAATTTGGTATATAGCTTAATCAATTTAAAGTGGTACGAAAAATGAGGAGGCACCATGTTTTGTAAGTTTTATACTTAATCCACCTTTTCCAATATATTAAATGTAGTTATGAGGTGGCAACAGCACGTTTTTAGAGAAAAAAAGATAAAAAATGCATTATTTGCTGGAAGTCTAAAAAAAGTTATGCTAGGGATTAATTATGGAAATATGTTCAATGTAAAGGAGATCAACGTGAACAAAGCATATATTATTTTTTCTTTAGCAGCTTTACTAGTATTAGTTGGTTGCAACAAGAAAGAGACTTCAACTGAGCAAACAACAACAACAGAAACAACAGTTACTGAGTCTACAGACGCTTCTGAACCAACAACTACAACAGAAGAATCTACTGAAAAAACAACAGAAGAAAAAGCTTCCTAAGTTTTTAATTTCTTAATATTTTCTTCACGCTAATGAATGAATATCATTGGGTGTGGAAAAATTTTTATAAAAAAGGTCTTCTTTATAGAGGGCCTTTTTTTATATAATACTAGACACAGTACATGATATAGCTGGAAAATTATAAAATTATTATGTCGAAATTCGTTGCTGGTGTGCGTGAGCACACGTTCGCTGCGAATTTCTCCTGCTCATTTTAAATTTTTTCAGCTATAGAAGTATGGGAAAAAGTATCCTAAAATACCCGTCATAGCGAGAAAATTCCTAGGATTTTTGGCATGCGCCTCCTAGGGGCCTCTCAGGAACAAGAAGCCCTGAAAGACTAAACAGCTGCTATTTTAAATATACTTTTTTCTACTATACGCTGCATAATTCGTGGCATCATTTTGAGAGCATTAGAGTGAAACTATCCCACATTTATGGTCTTTTGATCTGCACATTTATTGCCTTGGTAGGGCTTTCTTTAAGTGTGGGCGCTCTTTCATGGCATGAATGTCTTAAGGATATTCCCCTTTGTCAGATGATCATTCAAGATTTACGTTTGCCGCGCACATTGCTAGCTATTATCGGTGGTGCTTCATTAGGCCTTACGGGAGCGGTTCTTCAAGGATTTTTACGCAACCCTTTAGCTGACCCGGGTATTATGGGCATTTCTTCAGGAGCAGCTTTTGGTGCCATTTGTTGCCTTATGAGTGGGGTGGGCCTTAATCTATACGGCGTTCCATTAGCTGGCATAGTCGGCGCTGCCATTGTAGCTTTCATTTTAGTAGCCATTAACAAATGGTCGTCTAAAAATTCTACCCACACAGTACTGGGTGGCATTATTTTAAATAGCTTGTTTGGGGCTTTAACTATTTTAATATTAAATCTTTCTAAAAACCCCTATGCTCATGTAGAAGCTCTTTTCTGGCTATTAGGTTCTTTAAGCCATCACACCTATGGACAGATTTTACTCATTATGCCCTTTACCTTAGCAGGATGGGGAATTTTATGGCACTATCGCAAAGCCCTGGATGCTTTTTCTTTTGGAGAAGAAGTAGCCTATACGCTAGGCTTTGAATCTCGCACTGTTTATAAATCTATTATTTTAGGACTTGCTTTATGTATTGGCCCTTTGGTAGCGTTGGTAGGTGTTATTGGTTTTATTGGCTTGGTGGTTCCCCATATGATGCGATCATGGGTGGGCTATAAACCGAGTGCTTTATTAATTCCCTCAGCCTTAGGGGGGGCTTGTTTAGTCCTGATGGCTGATCTTGTTGTTCGGTTACTTCCAACTGGAATGGAAATGAAAGTAGGGGTTATTACCTCTTTAATTGGGGCGCCATTTTTTATGTATGTTTTGTTACAAGCTCATCGGAAAAATTATGATTTATTTTGAAAATTTATCCCTTCAAGTTGGCGATCGTACACTTTTAACTCAGCAAACAAAAGCTATTGTTCAAGGCCAAGTAGTAGGGCTTATAGGAAGAAATGGGGTGGGCAAATCTACTTTCTTAAAAACACTTGCTGGTATTCTTCCTCCTCTTCAAGGTCATATTTTCTTTCATCGTCGTTCATTAGAGACTTACTCAGCACAAGAATTATCCCGCCTACGAGGCTTCATTCCTGCTGATCCACTCTGTTTTTGGTCGCTGAAAGTGAAGGATATTATGAATGGCTTTTTGTTACCTCAATGGGGGCAAGCCCTTGACATAGCCCCTTTGTGGGAACGTTCTTTTACAGTTCTTTCCAGTGGAGAAAAAGCGCGTGTTATGCTAGCCTCTCAGTTAGTTCGCCAAGTAAAA
>JBMDXI010000087.1:0-12037 GCA_048595075.1 Alphaproteobacteria bacterium | reverse complement strand
CTCAGAAGAATCTTTAGATAAAAAGCGACAAATTGATCAGTGGAAAGAAAATCCTATCTTCACTGCCCTCAAAAACTGTTTCGAATGTATTGAGGATGGAGAACAAAAACCAGGCGATATTTATGCTCACCGCACTTTTGGGCCAAATGACTCTTTTCATGGAAATGGGGGGCATACAGCTGTTTACCTAGGAACGCTAGACGGTCAATTTTCAACTATTAGATGGAACCGCGGACTTCCCTCCACTCTTTCTGAGCTTGACCTTGAGAAGAACCCTCTTCATAGAATAGATGGTGTTGGACTTCAATTATTTCCCAATGCCCCAAACTCGGTTAAAAAAATATTTTTCTTAAGGCTCCTTTCAGCCGCAAAACTAGCAGAAGATGAGTAATCTAAGGAAGATGCTTTAATTTTAAGGCAGGAGTACGAAAAATTTAGCTTTCCTTTACAACCTTCTCTTAAGTTAAATTATTCTACAAAAGACTAATGGGATTTTTTTGGGTTTTATATGAGGTTCTGTGAACATTTCTTTTGAATGAGTGCTCTGAGAGCTCCAATAGTCGCAATGGGTATGGGTCAAAGAACATTATAACTGATACAAGAGAGCTTGAGATTAAGACGCCTCGAGATCGGGACGCTTCCTTTGAACCTCAGCTTATTCAGAAGGGGCAGACCCAGCTCTCCTTCTTTCAGAAGCTCATCTTATCAGTCTGTGACATTTTACAAAAAGCTACTTGCAATATAAAAATTTCCTGATAAACTATAACACTAGGTAGATTAGTTTATAGATGAGGAAGCATGAAGCGTTCAATTTTTTTATTAGTGGCTTTTTTAGTCAGTTTTTCTTTTCAAAGTAATTCTTTCATAGAGTCTTCAGACCCGTTTTCCCATAAAAAGATGATGATGCAGACATTTTCTAAGATAGAACTTGATTGTAAGCCCCACTTAGCATCATGGGAGGGGCCTTCTGATGTACCCTCTCATATAAAAAAGAGTGAGAGCTTTTCCCTGAATGGGGAAGGAAATGCGGATAATCCTCCCTCTCTCTGTGAAAAAGCGAAAATGGGAGCCAAACGTGTTGGAACATTCATATGGCAGCACCCTATTGAGGTTTTGTCTATAGGAGTTGTGGCAGGTGTGGTGGCTCATGAGATAGTAACAGATTATGCATGGAAGAGATCAATTATTGATTATATGGCACCATTCGTGAAATCCATAAAAAGAAAGATGACTTCAGTAATCGTAAGGAAAATGTTTGAAGAATGCAAAGAAGACGTAAAAGAGATGATGGACAAGATTTTGACAAACAAATTATCATATGGCATTTTTGATAATCTATCTATGTTAAGTTCTGCCGCATTACAGACCATGAACAGGGCAATAAAAATACCCTTGGTTAAAAATACCGCTGAAATAATCGGTAAAGTGCAACCAAATGAGGATTTATTTTTGTTTAATTGAGAGAAATTTATAAATAAAATTTATAGCTATAGAGGGAAAAGGAAAGAGTCTAATTGTGAAAACTTTAATTATTTAATGAGGAAAAAATGAAATACATTATACTATTAACTGCTTTTTTAACTTCTTTTATGGTGGAAAATAAGGTTGTTGCTTCAACATATCCTGAGGAACTTACTATTCCACCTTCGTATACTACTACCGCTATTTTTGCTCCAATGCCTGTTCAGGAAGAGAAAAGTGTGATCAATACTTCTTCTCTCTCTAAAAAAGCGCAAATGCAAGTAAAACGTATCGGCACATACGTATGGGAGCATCCTCTAAAGTCTTCTATAATGGCTACGGTCTTCATGAGTGCTCTTATTTCCTTTAAAGCAAGAGAAGAACTTAAGGAGCTTGGGATGGATTTATTCACGTTAGTTACAGTAGGCGGTGTAAAGCTTCTTAAAAACGCAACTTTCCATTACCTGCCCTATGTTGCTTCCACTATTAACATGCTTAAACGTGATGGGATTTAATAAAAGCTATTAAGGAAAAAATTTTCAATTCCGCCTTGAAGATTATAGGCTTCAAATCCTTTTTTGCGTAAGAAAAGGGTTGCATGCCAGCTTCGATGACCACTTTTACAAAGTACATAAATAGGCACTCCATGGGGGAGAACTTCATATTGTTGGGGCAATTGTCCCAGAGGAATATGGATGACTCCCTCTATGGATTTTTGTAAAAGTTCCCAATTTTCACGCACATCTAAAATAAAAACGGCGCCATTAGCTTGTAAATTTTTCAAATCTTTTAGGCTAATTTCCATTTAGAATTCAAATTCTCCAGAAGTAGATAAGCCGGCATCAGAAGGAATGAATCCCTCAAATAGAATGGTTTTATGAATTTCCCCTTCTTGTCGCGAAAAACACGTAATTTCTCCTAAATAGGGAGAGATTAAAGTACAGCAAATTAGTTTACCTCCCTCTTTGAGTTGATTAACAAAAGATGGTGCAAGGCTGGAAATTCCTACATCAAAAAAAATCAGATCAAAAGGCCCTTGGCGGGGGAGGCCTTCTTTAAGCTCTCCTTGCATGGGAACGACATTACTAATATTTAACTCTTCATAAATTTCGTACAAGGGTTGTAAAGAAATATCAACTGTATCGAGTAAAAAAACAGTTGAGCATAAAAAACTTAACAAAGCTGTTGTGTAGCCCCCACTTCCTGCGACTACCATAGCGGTATCTTCAGGCTGAGGATTTAAGTGATGTAAAATCTTAACCAAAAGCTGGGGAGGCAGTATAAAGCGATTGTGAGATGTTTTAAGAATAGCATCACTATAAACCATCCCTAAAGGAAGGTGAGGAAGAAATTTTTCTCTGGCTACTTTTGTGAACACGGCGTGGATATGAGGGGAAGTAACCTGATGAGGAATAATGTGTCGTTCAATTAAATGTTTTCGATATTGATGAGAATGCATTCTTTAATTATGGTATTAAAAGCGTTTAAAAGCAATATATAGCTGACATCTTATAACTATAAAAGTTTTTCATCTTCAAGGTAAAATATTTTGAATTTAGGCACTTGGAGGAATGTCTTTAAATACCTCTAATACAGCTCCTGGGGCGCTTGTATAGGTGGGTTTTCCTGTTTTTAAATCAACCCAACTTATTTTTGCGTTATCAGGAAAAGGATAGGGAAGATTGGGGATTTCTTTCAAAGCTTTTTTCATAAAGGCAGCAAAAATTGGGGCGGCTACCCGTGATCCTGTTTGATAGCGTCCCAAGCTTTTGGGTTGATCAAACCCTACTAATACTCCTACTGTTAAAGAAGGCGTCATTCCAATAAACCAAGCATCATTATAATCATTGCTGGTACCAGTTTTTCCAGCAACTCTGTGATTGGGAACTTGCGCTGATTTAGCAGTACCTCTTTCCACCCCCCCTTGCATGATAGAACGAGTTTGATAAATAGCAACGGGGTCGGCGACCAAAGTATCTTCGGATGGTGGTGGAAGGGGTGCAGCTTGTTCTTGCCACAACTGCTGGGGAGAAGGTGGGGCAGAACGGAACAATGTATGACCGTATCTATCTTGGATGCGATCAATAAATTTTGGTGTAATAGGCCGCCCCCCATTTGCTAGTATGGCATAGGCCGTAGTTAGTTTTAACAGAGTTGTTTCTAAACTCCCTAACACTATAGCCATTTCTGGCGGAACATGATCGTAAATACCAAATTTTTGCGCAATTTCTTGAACAGGTCGAAGCCCCATTTGCATAGTTAGCCAAACAATTGCTAAGTTCAAAGACTGCTCAAAGGCTGTGCGTAATGTAACGGTGCCAAATGTTTTGTCTGTAATGTTACCTGGCTTCCATATGCCTAAAGTGGGGCCCATATCAACTTCGATGGGTTCATCTTGTAAGAGAGAATTAGGGGCAAATCCTTTTTGAAGAGCGGCTAAATAGACAAAGGGCTTAAAGGCGGAACCAGTTTGCCTTTTAGCTTGCGTAACCCAATTGAATTGACTGCGGGCAAAGGAAAATCCCCCTTCCATTGCCAAGATGCGTCCTGTATGAGGATCCATTGCAATTAAGGCCCCATTTACTTGGGGAATTTGTTCAAGAGAGTAAGTGGACTTTTCTATATGTTTCACCACAATCACATCGCCTACTTTTAAAACATCAGCAGGGGAGTGGGGCGAGTATCCTACTGAAGGATATTTAGAAGGGGGCTGAGGTGCAATATATTTGCGGGCCCACTTCATATTCTCAAAGGAGATGGTACCAGGATTGCCATTTTTGAGCCCAATGATGGCATGAGTAGGGGTTAGTTGTAAAACGACAGCAGTTGTCCAAAAAGGAACTCCCAGGGGAATTTTTATCCTGTTAAGAGAAGTTTTCCAATCACCTAAAGGGATATGAGCGACAGGCCCGCGCCATCCTGCCTGGCGGTCATACGCAATCAAGCCCTCTCTTAAACTTTGACGGGCATAGGCTTGGAGGTTAGCATTTAAAGTGGTTTTAACGGTAAGCCCGCCTTTATATAAACTATCGGGGCCATAGTTTTTGTATAAATGCTGTCTGATAAGCTCGGCACAATGATCAGCCCGAATCAAATCAGTGGGGGAGGCAATATCATACTTCAAGGGTGTTTGGGTGGCTTCCAAGGCCTGTGGAGGAGTGATAAAATTCTCTTCCAGCATACGTTGAATGACCCAATTGCGTCGATAGAGGGCTGCTTGAGGGTGCTTTGTGGCGTTGTAAAAATTGGGGGCCTTGGGGAGGGCTGCCAAATAGGCTATTTCTGCAATACTAAGAGATTCTAAAGGTTTGTTGAAATACTGAATGGCAGCACTCGCAACCCCATAGGCGTGATTTCCTAAATAAATCTCGTTTAAGTACAATTCTAAAATTTTGTTTTTAGAGAAATTTCTTTCAATACGAAAGGCAAGTAAAGCTTCTTTTATTTTGCGCGTTAAGGTTTTTTCATTCGACAGCAAAAAGTTTTTTGCGACTTGCTGGGTAATGGTAGACCCTCCTGCTAAAGATTTTTTGCCCCATAAATGTCCCTGAACATTACTGAAAAGCGCCCGAATAATTCCAAGATAGTCCAATCCTTTATGATGATAAAAATTTTTGTCTTCCACAGCTAAGAAAGCCTGGATCACAGGGAGGGGAATGCTTTCAATAGGAACGAAAATCCTTTTTTCTGTCGCATATTCTGCGAACAATTTTCCATCAGACGAATAAATGCGTGTGACAATAGGGGGTTCATAGGTGGCAAGGCTTTTATAATCGGGTAAGTCCTCTAAAAAGATACCGTAAATGATAAAACTGATCACCACAAAGAGGACAGCAGAAACAGTAAAAAAATAAATGAGGAATTTTTTAAAAGAGGAAGAAGGCCGCGGAGCCAGCGGGAAAGACTTAAGCATAATGTTCCTTGAAATAGCTATTGATTCCCTCTAATAAGCCTTCACAAATTTTTTCTTGATAATAGGATGATGTTAATACTTTTTCATCTTCTTTATTAGAAATATACCCTAACTCCACAAGCACAGAGGGGATATGAGGAGATCTTAATACATAAAAATCGGCAAAACGATGGGGCTTCCGCAACAGCAAAACGTGACGACCCACATTTTTTGTGAGAGAGCGGGCTAATTGGGTGGATAAATTCATGGTTTCCCGTTTAACCAAATCTACTAGGATGTGGTTGACTTCGGGGTCATCGGCTTCGTTCGTTGATTGATCGAGTAAATCTGCAGCATTTTCTTTTTGGGCCAAGCGGGCTGCCTCTCGATCAGAGGCTACACTCGAAAGTGTGTAAATGGCTAGTCCCCGCGTGTCGGGACGATGATAGCTGTCGGCGTGAAGGGACACAAATAAATCTCCCTTAGCCATGTGGGCTGTTTTAAGCCGCTTCCCTAACTTTAGAAAGTGATCTTTTTCACGGGTGAGAACACACTTATAATGGCCTGTGCTATTGAGTTTTTCGGCAAGCAAGCGGGCCACAGCAAGGGTAATATGCTTTTCTTTTGTCTTTTTAGAGTATCCAATCGCGCCACAATCAACGCCGCCATGCCCTGCATCAATAATGATGGTCTTTTTTGGCATCGGTGGAGGTGGGGGAGCTACTTCTATCTTCTGGGCAATAGGGGAGGGAGCGGTAATTGGGGAAGAGGTAGCAGAATTATCTTTTTCAATATCGATAACATATCGATACGAGGAATTTGCTGAGGCAGGGGTCATCAAAAAAGATTTTTTTATTGTAATAGGTGCTATTGCTTGAAAAGAAATAACATGCCTCTCTTTGTTTACATGAAAGTTTTTAATAAGCCCTTCTGGCTTGTTAGAAGAGAGAGGGGCGGCAATTTTTGCATCTAAAGATAAAGTCAATGCCGTGGGCGATTCAAGAGTAGGAGGGGAAATTAAAGACGGCTTTCCCTCTAAATCGAGGACGATGCGCGTAAATTGGGCATGATTACCCAGGCGAATATTTTTAAGTGTAGCAGCAGAAGAGGGAAGTACTCCCATCCCTCCTATCACAGTAAGTATCCATATAATCCTAACAATATATAGCTTCATATAGTTCATGTGTTAAAAATATAGCTGATTAAATACACTTCGCTATAAATACCAAATTTTGGTTAAAAAAGAAACATATTCATGATGGTATTCTTATTCCAATTAGGTTTGTTAATTTCAGTAGAGACATAAAAAATGAATGACTTCATGCGTGAAAGCTGATACAAGCGAGCATTTGAGAAAAGCCTATAGCTAATGTTCTTAGAGCAGCCAGCCCTCATAGCTTTCTAACAAAAAAAGTACCCTTTTCACGATACTGCTTTATTATCGCTTTCAAAAATTATAATATGTCGCTATAGTAAGGGTTATATAATTCATTATTATACCCTAGAGGAGGGGCATTGAATGCGCTCTTCTATAAAAGTTTTAGTAGGATTGCTTTCTCTTGAAAGTAGATTGAAAGCACGTTCCATGGACATAAATAAATGAATCTCATTTTTTTTAGAAATTTTAGTAAAATAACGGAGTCACATTACAAATGGTTAAAAAGTGTATGCTTATTGATGCATCTACACCACAAGAAACACGTATCGCTGTTTTGCAAGATTCACAATTGGTGGATTTTGATAGTGAGTCAAATGCAAGTAAACCCCTTAAAGGAAATATTTATTTAGGTAAGATTGTTCGGATTGAGCCTTCTTTACAGGCTGCTTTCGTAGAGTATGGGCGTAATCGCCATGGCTTTCTTGCCTTTACGGAAATTCACCCGGATTATTTCAGAATTCCTGTAGCTGATCGCGAGTCAGCCCTGCAAGTGGAAGAAGAAAAAGAATCCAATGGTTCTGAAGGGGAAGTTGAACAAATTCTAAATAAAGAGGAAAGCGAAAAAGAACCTGAAAATGGTGAAATTCCTGCTGAAGATATAGCGGAAGCTGCGGATGTATCCGAAGAAGAGGTACGGAAGAAGTTTGCTCTTTACCGCAATTATAAAATTCAAGAGGTTATTAATAGCCGCCAAATTGTGCTTGTTCAAGTTGTGAAAGAGGAACGGGGTAATAAGGGGGCTGCTTTGACAACCTTTGTGTCACTTGCAGGTCGCTATAGTGTGTTGATGCCGAATGCCTTGAATGCCGGCGGGATTTCTCGCAAAATTACAGATAACCAACATCGTAAGCGCCTGCGTGATTTGCTGAAAGCATTAGGAGTTCCAGATGGAATGTCCTTAATTATTCGCACAGCGGGGCTAGATAGGTCAAAAATAGAAATTAAAAGAGATTATTCTTACTTGATTAAGCTCTGGGCTCAGATCCGAGAAGAAACCCTTAAAGCAACTGCACCAGCCTTGATTTATGAAGAAGGAAGCTTAACCCGTCGCGCCCTAAGGGATATTTATACGCCTGAGATGGAAGAAATATGGGTTCAAGGGGAAAATGCTTTTAAAGAAGCTAAAGAGTTCTTAAAAACAATTATTCCTAGCCAAGTAAAGCGCATTAAGCACTATAAAGAAGCTGAAGGGAAATCTTTATTTCAACAATATAAAATTGAACAACAAATTGAGCAGGTTTATGCCTCTGAAGTAAAATTACCATCAGGAGGCTATCTTGTCATTAATGCCACAGAAGCTTTGGTCGCTATTGACGTGAATTCGGGTCAAGCCACACGTGAAAGACATATTGATAGCACGGCCTTGAAAACAAATTTGGAAGCTGCTGAAGAAATTGCACGCCAGCTGCGCTTGCGTGACTTGGCGGGATTGTTAGTCATTGACTTTATTGATATGAGCGACATTAAGCATAATATCTCGGTCGAGAGAAAGTTAAAGGAATGTCTTGCCACTGACCGTGCCCGTATTCAAGTAGGGCGTATTAGTCAATTTGGGCTGTTGGAAATGTCGCGTCAGCGCTTGCGCCCCAGTGTGATGGAGGCAGTGGCTGTCCGATGCTCTTATTGTATGGGAGCAGGGTTTATGCGCTCTAAAGAATCTTTATGTTTGCAACTATTGCGTGTTTTAGAAGAAGTTTCTTTTAAAAGTACGACTGAAAAACTCCTGAAGGTTAAAGTTGCAACAGACCTAGGATTTTTCTTGTTAAGTGAAAAAAGAAAAGAGCTTGCTGAACTAGAAGCCCGCCGGGGTAATTTCTTTGAAATCATCCAAGATGATAGTGTAGGGGCTCGTGGATTTCGCATTGAAGATAGTCATGGTAATTTTCTGGTGGACTCAGTGGGGGGTAAAAGGGAATCAAAAGACCATGATAAGAAGCTTGGTAAGCATGATCACTCTAAACGGCAAGATAAAAGAAAGCGCCATAACAAAAAAGAAAAAAATGTTCCCTCTGGTGGAGATAGTGGTGAAGTTATAGAGGAAATTAAAGAAGTGATACCAATAGAGGTTTCTGAAAGTGAAGAGATGCAGCCAGCAATGCTTGCAGAAGAAACCCAACCATCCCCTCATAATAATAGAAAGCGTCAGAGAAATCGTCGTCGCCATCCGAAGAATAAAGAGGGCAGAAATGCTCATAACGGTGGCCCCGTGGGTGGAAATGGAAACGTTGAGGAAGATTTGCCCGATGATGTCAATGGCAATGTTTTAGAAGAATCACCCTTACATCCTGAATATACTGTGCAAGGGGATGAAAAGCCATCTCGTAAGAAGTCTCGGAGTGGCTGGTGGAAAAAGATTTTGGATAACTAGAAGTACGCTTATCTTAAATGAGAAAGAAGATTTTTGGGTTTAAAAACGTGACCTCAACTGTTGTGGGGTTGCATTTCAAGCACGAAGGAAATATAGAAAGACCTATTTCCCCATATCCTTATCTTATTAAAGGAGTAAAATAACAATGGATGTTATGCTTTGTATTTCTGCTGGGGGTGCGTTACTTTTATTCTTTCTTTCTTCTTTTTTGTCGGCCACCGAAACCTCTTTAGGGGCTTTTTCAAGACCGCGTATTCATCGATTAGCCCAAAAAGGAAACGGAAAAGCCAAGATAATTGAAGAGCTATCCCACAAGATGAATCATGTGCTGGGGACGGTTCTTATTGGGAATAATGCAACTAACACGTTAGCTACATCATTGGCAACGAGTGTATTTATCCAGCTTTTTGATGAAAAAGGGGTCATTTTAGCTAGCATGGGGTTAGCTTTATTTGTTATTATTTTTCTGGAAGTATTGCCCAAAACTTATGCTATTACTTATCCTGAAAATTTTATCTTAAAAGTCGGCTCTTTCCTGCAAATTTTCGTAAGAGTACTGCACCCTTTGATGTACATGGTGCAAGTTATTTCTGAAAGATGCTTAAATCTGCTGGGCTTAAAAACAGAAAAAGCAGATAGTTGGTCTTCTTCCCTAGAAGAATTACGCAGTGCTATCGATTTGCACGGTAAGGAAAAGCTTAAAAAAGAAAGTTCTATGCTTCATAGCATTTTAGACTTGGCCTCTGTGACAGTGGAAGAAATTATGGTTCATCGATCGGATGTGGAAATGATCCATCTGGATGAACCCATGGATAAAATCTATGAGCAAATTTTGTCCACCCGATATAGTCGTCTTCCTTTGTGGGAGAAAGAATCTGAAAACATTGTAGGGGTTATCCATACAAAAACTTTTCTAAAGGCCTACGCGCAGCTAAAAAACAAGAAAGAAACAATTGATTTACGTAAATTATGCGACAAGCCCTGGTTCGTACCAGAGGTAACGCCACTGCTGCATCAAATGCATGCGTTTCGGGATAAAAGGACGCATTTGGCTATTGTGGTGGATGAATATGGTAGTTTTTCAGGCATAGTGACGTTGGAAGATATTTTCGATGAAATTGTGGGGCAGATTGTTGATGAATATGATGTGGAAAATATCCATATTCGTCCGGGCAAAAATGGAAACTTCTGGGTGGAAGGGATTGTAACGATTCGTGACTTCAATCGTCATTTTGGGGTTGAATTGCCGGATGAACATGCAGCAACAGTTGCAGGGTTGTTGATTTATGAAAGTCGAGACATTCCTAAAGTAGGGCAAACCTATCTATTTTATGATATTGAATTTAAGATTTTAAGACGAGAGCAAAATCAAATTACTCTTATTCAAGTCAAGCTTCCGCAATCGCAAGCCGCATAATGGTTGGCGCTCTTTTTTCTAAAATTATAGACCTTATTTTACCGCCCGTTTGCTTCTTGTGTCGTGATGTGGTTTTTAAAGAAAATTCTGTGTGTGAAAAGTGTTGGCCGCAGATTTCCTTTATCACCGTCCCTTTTTGTGAAGGGTGTTCTTATCCCTTTAGTTTTGGTGAGCAAGGGGATCATTTAAAGTGTGGGTCTTGTTTAGAGTCACCCATGACTTTCACCCGAACACGGGCAGTCTTTAAATATGACCATTTTTCAAAAAACCTTATCTTGCCATTCAAACATAATAAAGCTATTCATTTTGCTCCTTTATTAGCCCAATGGATGGAAAGGGCTGGAAAAGACATCTTACAGGATGCAGATTTACTAGTGCCCGTTCCTTTGCATTGGTCGCGCTTATTAAAGCGGGGATTTAATCAAGCAGTGGTGTTATCGCGGCACTTAACAAAGGTGTCTCATATTCCTACCAACGTTCATGTATTAAAGCGCATGAAGCGTACAGCCTCGCAAGGGCATTTGACGGTGGCTGAGCGCGAAGAAAATGTACGAAATAGCTTTCAGGTGAAGGCAGATGGTAAAAGAGTGATTCAGGGAAAAACGGTCATTCTTATTGATGATGTTTTAACTACAGGGGCCACCGTGAATGCATGTGCCAAGAGCTTGTTGAAAAATGGAGCTAAGGAAGTGCGCGTACTTGTCGCCGCCCGTGTTTTATTGTAAGGAAAAATTGCCAATGAAAAAAATTATTATTTATACCACAAACTATTGCCCCTATTGTGTGAAAGCCAAAATGTTGTTAGACCGCAAAGGCTTGAAATATACAGAGATTGATGTAACCAATAAACCCGATGAACGTACTAAGTTAGTAGAAAAGGCAAATGGGCGCAAAACAGTCCCCCAAATTTTTATAGATGATATTCATGTGGGGGGATGCGATGATTTATATGCTAAAGAAAAAGCAGGGGAGTTATAAATTTAGCTCCTTTTCTATCTTCTTCACAGCTTCTTGCTCTTGAGTCAGCCTAGCTATTAAAGCATCCGATGCTTTGCCTGTAGCGAAAGATTCTAAAACTGCTTCAATTTCCAGTTTTGTATCTGAAAGCTTAGGATCGTTTGGGGACACAGTTTTTATAATATCTAATAGGGCATTAGCCTTTTCATTAATAGGGCTCTGTTGGGATTGAAGCGCGGTGCCCAGTTGTACAAGCTCTGATATTTTCTGGGCAAAGGGAGTAAGGCCAGTAGATTCTACCTTGTTAATAAAAAACTTTAATAAGTCTTCGAAATTATCATGTTCCACATCATTAATAGTCTCTCTTTCTTGTAGGCCTTCTTCTACCTCTCTCTCCCAAGGAGACTCCACGTCTTCTATCCACTGATTTTCATCCTTTAGCGTCCTTAGTTTTTCATTTAGTTGATCAATCAAATCGGGGTCGAGATTTGTCTCGTGATCTAA